>JAMOMD010000114.1 GCA_027068725.1 Thermoproteales archaeon
AATTTATTGTATAATTCTCTTTGTTTCCTATAAGTATTAAGGTTGGCTGTACTAGCGATATTACGTAATAGTGAACTACTGCCTTTTTCAGATCTTTCACCTTTACTGTCAGTACTGCAGTGCTGTTCTTATACAGGTTTCCTGCATACATTACTAATCTCATAAGTACGTATGTGCTATTGTACTTCAGTACAAGTATTCTACCTATCCTAATCATCTTTGTTACGGTTCTGTTCCCTTTCACTACATTTATTACATGTCCTGTGAAGTTTACATAGTTTAGAAGTTCTTTCAGTATGTTCTCTATCGGGTGCTGAAATGTTATAGCTATATTGTATATTATTGTTGATACTGGTAGTGTAGAATTCGCTACATAGGTTACATTAAACTCTGGTGTTGCTTCTACGCTGATCGTGCCTGTGTATCTAGGTGGTGTTACTACCTTTCTAGGTAGGTAAAGTATGTACTGCAGTATGTACCTTGTATATAGTGTGAAGTTTGTTACTGGGAACGTTGCTAGAATGTACGGGCTTAATGTTCCTCCAAGTGTCTTATTCATGCTTGCTACAATGTTGTTTACTTGGCTTTCTCCATTTGGTCCTACAAGATATACGTCTACTATAGGCCTAGTGTAGTTTTCTAGGAAACTTAATTGTTTAGCAAGTTTCGTGATGTTCGCTTGTGGTACGTCAACTATCCTGATTGCAAGGTAGCTGTACCTGCTATACTCTGTGAGAAGTCCGAGGGTCTGTGTTTGACAGAAGCCTGGTCCTGCACCTGTCTGTATACATAGTATGTACAGAAGAAATGCAAGTGGTCTTGCTCCTCCTGGTCTTGTAGTCGTGAAGAATATGCCAAATGAGTAGAGTATGTAGCCGAGCTCTGCTAGCGCTATTGCTACTAGTGCTATTATTACGAACTTCTTCTTTTTCTTCTGTCGATAATCTCTTCGACTTGACATTACCTCAGGACTGAGTACTTAGCTTAATTTAAGTGTTGGTACTATAGAGCTAGGACGCTCACTGCTTTCAGGATACGTGTGAGCAAGACTGTTGGTGTAGTAGTCTCAGCAGACAGTGTTACTGTTGTGACTGCTGTTCTCTCGGACATGGAGTCGCTGACTGTTGGCTCTCTTGTAATAATTATCGATTGTGATCGTGTTTTACTTGGGCGTGTTGTTCGTTTAGCACGACGTAACATCTTTCAGGATGATAGAGTTCTACAGAGGATAGATTACGAGTCTGTGAAGCTACTTGAGGAGTACGGTATCGATGCCGAGAAGTTGACGTCGATGAACCTTGCAAGAATAGTCATTTTAGGGCAAGTCACTAATAATGAGAAGATAGAACCTTCTCGTAGACCTCCAAGACTGTACTCTCCTGTTAAGCTACCTGATAAGACGTTGTTAGAGAACATTCTTCGTCCACGAAGTAGACTTGTTATACATGTTGGTAAGCTTCGTGACTTAGACACGGTTGACGTGTACCTAGATGCTGAGAAGCTTGTAACACATCACTGTGCAATTCTTGCTGCAACGGGAGGAGGAAAGTCCTGGCTTGCTGGTGTCATAGTAGAGGAGCTTGCTTATCGAACAGACATGTCAATCATAGTGTTTGACCCGCATAGTGAGTACTCTTCGATGCTTGTTCCTGCAGATGAGGCAGGAGTTGAGCTTGACGAGCAGGAGCGTAAGATTGCCGAGGTCATAGCGTCTAAGGTGAAGATCTACGTACCTGGGCGTGTAGACTCCTCGAGTATAGATGAGGTCTTTCGCAGAAGATTTGGCCGATCTAGAACGTACTCGAGATTTGGAATTAGGCCACTTGACGTTCCTCTGAGCATAATTGTCAGACTTCTGGACTACTACTATGGTCTATCAGATACTCAGAGGAGGATCCTAGAAGAGGCTTGGCATAACCTCATAGCACATGGCGATATCACGGACGTTGAGGAGCTACTTAAGATAATTGAGGAGGAGGGTAGACAAGCAGCACCACGTGGCTATGCTGGTGAAGCATCACTGCACAGTCTGTTGACAAAGCTTCGTCTACTATTTGAGAATAGGCCATTCTTCCTGACTAGACTCGTGGAGTACTACGATGGTCTCCCAGTGAGACGACTTGACATTCGTGAGCTTGTAGAGGAGCCGGGAGTGAAGGTGTTTGATCTCAGTGGTTTAGACTATGTTGACCAGCAGGCGCTTGTTGCAGTAATTGTTGATCAAGTACTCAAGTTCGTCATGAGACATCGCTCGAACAGTGTGCTCTTCGTGATAGAGGAGGCGCACAATTTTGCACCTAGTAGAGGCGATAGCTTGTCACTTGGCCCTCTGCTGAAGGTGGCTCGTGAGGGAAGGAAGTTTGGTGTTGGTCTTCTTGTGATAAGTCAGAGGCCAGCTCGAGTTCATCCTGATCTTCTGAGTCAGTGCATGACTCAGATTTTCAAGCGCATGGTGAATCCGAATGACCTGAAGTATGTTCGAGACGTGTTAGAGAATGTCGATGTCGAAGATCTATGGGAGCTCAAGCTTCTTCGCGAGGATGAGGCTCTGATCGTGGGTCTTGCTGCTCCATTATCGCTTCTCGTGAAGGTTAGGAAGCGCTACACCGCGCATGGTGGTCTCACGCCGAGTATAGCAAACCTCGCCGAAACTTTCGGAGTGGCCCGGTGAACTTAAGTACCCGTATACGTAACAGGCAC
>JAMOMD010000115.1 GCA_027068725.1 Thermoproteales archaeon
ACTGAACCAAAAATTTTAAAATATCCCTTTCCTACACTCTACTGGTGGCGGCGGCATAGACAGGCTTATCGCTACCTGTCGATGCTATCTCCGCCACCTGCAAAAAGTAGAGTTTATATAGTGGTAGGTGATAGGAAAGTCGACCTCTCTAAGAGGAGGTAGATAGAGTATGAGTGGAAAAAGTTTGAAAATGGTAGTGATTGCAGCGACACTATTGTTCACAGTGGCAGTAGCTTCAGCGTCTGCAGCAACACTGCAGGTTACCCCAACGACAATTTCAGTGAACAAAGGAAACACGTTCACAGTAAATGTAGTGCTTAACGGAGCCACATCACTAAAGGGCATAGGGTTCACACTTAACTACAACAGTACTGTACTTAAAGTAGCAGGTACTCCAACGTTGGCGTCTCCGTTTAATTCGGCGTTTATACACAATGTTGCAGTTTCGAACGGAAGCATCACTGTCTTTGTAGGTAATACCGCTAACATGACAGTGTCTTCTACGCAGACTGTTCTTACAGCGACGTTCACGGCCATCAATCCTGGTAATACGACCCTTAACCTTGTAGCAGTTTCAACATCTCCGGCGGGTTTGATTACTAGTGTCGTGAATGCCACGGTTAGCGTCTCTAATGTTAGTGTAAGTATAGGCAAGAGAATTCCTCTCTCGCCTGCAAACAACATAGTGCTCACAGACCCCACGGGTAGCTACGTTATCAATTTCCTCTCGGTTCCGATGGCCTACTACCTTGACACATCTACTAACACAGCGTACATTCAGTACAGGTACGGTACTAGTTTTGAAATTGGTGTAACAAACAAGCTGGCTAGTTACGGTGGCATCAAGATTAGTGTTGTAAACCTTAGAACAAACAATGAGAAGTCCGTTGGTTCTATGGATAAGAACGTACCATACAAGGAATTTGAAGTCAGCGGCCTGAGTGCTGGAGAGTATGCAATATACATCACAGGAACCAACGCTTCAATGCCCTCTTGGAACACGTACACTAACGGTGCTATTAACAACAACGGAGTTAAGCTGCCGTATGTAATATACATTTACAACAGATTCCCGACAATCAGCATCACTCTTAACAATCAGAGGACTCCAATAGCAAAGGGTGATGACGCTTACTTCACGATCCAGGTTACGGGTCTTCCAGGACCTACTACTGTATATGCCAACGTTACTGGGCCATTCCCGAACAAGATTGTCTATAGCACAACGCTTGGTGGAAACTTTGGTAACATATGGTACCTCCATGTTCCTACAAACAACAGCAATTCTGGTGAGTGGAAGATTACAGTTCACGCTATTGACTCCAAGAAGTCCATGACATTCAAGGTGGAAGGAGTCAATGTCAAGGCTAACCTGCCGTCTGTGGTATATCTCGGTCAGCACGTGAAGATTGAGGGTACTACCAACTTGGCTGAAACCGGCTCCATCTTTGACAATGGTACGCGCAACCACGTAAATGTTACCATATACACGCCATCAGGAGCAGTAGTGTACAGTGCTGTTAACGTACCCGTGAAGTCTGATGGCACTTGGGAGTGCGTTAATGACTGGGTGCCTCCACTGGCAGCAGCCACTCCTACAGGCTCCTACAAAGTCGTTGTACATGCCGTTGCTACTAAGACTGAGGATGACACCGAGACTTACTATGTGCTTGTAAAGGAGCCAACGATAACGCTCAACCTTGCCACTAGTTACGTTAGAGGAGAGGGACTGCACATCCAGGGTACAAGTAACCTTGGTGCTAATGTTGCGTTGATCATCCACGTTACTGGTGGTAACCTCAACGACTATCCGCTTCTCATAAACGATACAAACAACCCGTTCTCCATACCGGCAAGCGCTACTTGGGTGTCGACCGCTAGCGTTCCGTATGAAAACATAAAGGTGTACACTTCTGCAGACGGTAGCTGGCAGACTGAGAAGCTCTACATCAACCCGCACGCAGCTCGCACGACATACACTGTGAAAGTCTACGTAGCAAACAGAACGTCTGTGCTTACAGTTGGTACGATAAACGTGGTCAAGGCCACTCTTACTGCCAAACTCAGCATGACCACAGCTACTCTTGGCAGCCAGGTAACGCTTAAAGGTACCAGCCCGGTTGAGGACATATTCCTGTTTACAAGTGACAAGAACGTCTTCGAGAACGTTGGAGAGATGCCGCCGAGTGATAAGGCTGCAAATGTAGCCGCTCTGCCTGCTCAGTACCAGCCAATGCACATAAAGACAATTGCTGGAGGCAACACGTTTGAGGTCACTCTCAAAGTCAGCAAGAACGCTAGCTATGGCACTTACACGCTCTATGTTGTGGCATCGCCTAACGGTACGAGCTTCGACCTCTCCAAGGACGCATATGTCCAGCTTCCGATTACGATAGAGCCAGTGGGGATTATTTATGCCCCAGATACGTTCACCATTACACAGGGATCTGCCAAGAAGCTCTTCATAGAAGTTAACGCCAAGCCGAACGATGTAGTCTATGCCTGCTACACTCTCGAGGGTCACGGTGTTGACATAAAGAAGGGTGCGACACCAACAACGACATCTGTTACCTTCGCTAACAACAACCAGCTTGTGAAGTGGAATGAGACAGCTAACGGTACTTACTGGATGTTTGCCACGATCTATCCGTACTACAACACTACCAGAAAGGTCTTGGTATCTGACTTCACTAATGTG
>JAMOMD010000116.1 GCA_027068725.1 Thermoproteales archaeon
CAGCACCAGACTCGAGAGCTGTTATAAGCTCGCTGTCAGCAAATGTATCAACACTTACAGGAACCTCTCCAAGCTCTTTCCTGATAGCATATATTATCTCTCTAACCTTCCAAGGCCTAGGATCACTTGCAACACAGCCTACGTCAACAATATCTGCACCAGACTCAATGTAGTACGAGGCTATTTTAACACACTCATCAACTGATCTATAGGTAGCATCTATAATCTCTGCAAGAACTCTAGGGTAATACTCATATACAACAACTCTACAACCTCTACCAAAGACACGCCTAATCTTCGACAAGCTACTCACATTCCTAAGTATATAACTTTCAAACTTTCTCTTATACTCCTTTAATACTTCATAAAGATCAAAATCGCACTCTTTCAACTTTTCTACAAGAGAATTTACACTATTTTCAGAGAGAAACATTAGTAACGGAATAACATCTGCAATATGTTTAGGCCCCTCTAACACGACAGTACCATCTAACACAACTACATTATGAGAAGATGTTCTCTTTCTATAATCATATGGCAGCACTATTAAATCAGGTTTCTCCTTCTCTAATATTTTCCGAACAATACTCTCCAGAACAACTCTACTAGAAAAGCTAATTAATGGCGAGTCAACTGTCCTATATTCAATATCGATATCTCTAGGTATTAGACTACTGAAAATTTTTCTCAAGTTCTCTAGAAGAATTCTTCCACTATTATTTGTAACAAGGACAATACGCATATCTAGAACAGTGTCCTGACTTTATCTATTCTTAACTTGCCAAGCTGTAAGGCCCCATCTTTAAAGTAGAGAGTTAAGCGAGCAACCTTAAACATTTTCGGATCTATCTTTGTTAAAAATTCTTTACCATACTCTTGCAGTACCTCAGAGAATGTTCTGCTGTCCTCTCTATAAACAACATCGTTAGGGATCTCAATTTTCTCTGTATTTATTGTTAGTGTAACATCTCCTGTGAGAAGTATTAGATCATTACAAATAGCTATTGCATGTATTGAATCTCTTGCAAAGTTTGATGGTGGTAGAACGACCTTTCCTATGGCAGATGTTGCTGATCTAGCTATTTCTATACCTCTCGAGAATAGTGAGAAGAGAGCAACTTCAATCACTCTACCACATATTTGTACTTGCCCTGCTATTGAGAGAGGGCTTGTAAGTATTATGTATATTCTATCGTAGTTTTTGCATCTATCTATTAATTCTTGAAGTGTTTCTCTGCTAGGAGCTGAGTCTGTCTCCACTAGAAATACTGGAGCTTTATTACAATTTTCATGGCAGAACTGTTCTATTATCTTTCTTGGTTTGCCTGCAATAACCTTGCCAGGTCCTGATATGTAGAGAGTCTCTGAGCCACGTTGTATAATCCATCCTGCAATCTGGTAGCACATGCATGCAAGAACAGGATTGTCCACTACTATGTTCAGCACTGGGATTGGTTTTCCCTCAATTTCTGTCGTAGAAATTTGAGCATGTGCAAGTCCGCCAGTAGCAATCTCGACAAGTAGTGCTCCAACGAGATATCCGGGTCTTGTATTAACACCAGCGTCAATTATTACTACGTTCTCCTTCTCGACGACGGTTACATTAAGCTCCTCTGCATTATCGATAAGGTACTTCACCCTGTCTAGCACGTGCATGATAGTGCTCTCTCACTACTCTATTTCTACTGTTTTCAATAATTCTTCAAATTCTTTAACAATATGCATGTTCTTCTCGTAGCTTATTATTAGTCTACCACGAGACTCCATAAGTACATCACCTACAAATATTGCAAAGGGGCCAGCGAGCTTCTGTCCCTTATACTTTATCTCTTTCACAATATCGTCTATGTAGAAGCTAGGTAATACATCTTCAACACGTCCGAGAATTATTATTCTACCACCACTCATTCTTGCACCCGGAAACAGACCAACATCAGAATGAATCACTATATTACCTCCCTTCATTCCATATCCAACAAAATTTCCAGCACAACCATGTACTATTATGTCTCCCTTCTGCATTCCATGACCTATGAAAGATCCAGCATTACCATGAATAATTATTGTTCCTCCTTTCATACCCTTACCATACTTCTCTCCTATTAATTTACCACCAACAAAAGATCCAGCATTACCAAAAACTTCTATCTTTCCACCACTCATCTTTGCTCCAAGATAATGATCTGCATTACCATGAATTACAAGTTCCCCATTTATCATTCTATAACCCGCAAGTGGGCCTACGTCTCCCTTTACCTCTATCTTACCACCTTTCATTTTGTATGCAACATACCTCAGATATTTCGTAAACTCGCCTTCAAATGATATTACTATCTCTGCAGGATTTTTCGTAAATTCACCCTCTATCTGAATGTCAAAAACGTCTCTAACTTTAAGACGAGTATTCCCTAACCATACTGGAATATCTAGTATCTCATTAATATTGTTTAGAGAAGCCACTACATCTGGTCTCAGTTTTCTTGCCTCTATTGGTACGTTAATCCTGAATTTTGCAAAGACTCTTATTATCATGTTATCCGGCTCAGGTTATGCGAAGACTCGCGACTTAACTAGTTTGTTAATTTTAGAAAATAGGAGAAAAGAGAAGGGGAGGTGTAAACACGAGTGAATATAGGTGAAACCTGTTTCGAGGGTCTTCTGTGTATTTTATGGTTATGATGCCTT
>JAMOMD010000117.1 GCA_027068725.1 Thermoproteales archaeon
CCATAAGCATGGAGAACAGATACACATTCTGTATAGATCTAGGAAAGAGAACGGACAACGTTAGAAACAGCATGAGATTTCCTGCAATAATAACACAGTGTCCAAGTCTTGGTTTAGCTGAGTGAAGCATCATGTGCATGATCTTTGTCAAAACTATCGAGTAGATTGATTGCCAAAAGCCGAGTAAGAGCAGGAGAAATATCGCATACGCGAGCAGTGGCTCTACAGGATGAGTAAGTACCATTATCGTAACGTGAATAGGTAATCCAAGCACTCCTGCAATAGTTATTGCTCGATCTACTCGTCCCATATCGTTCTGCCCTGTGAGTCCATTGCTATGACTATTGGGCCAAAATTCTCAACTTCTAGAAACCACATTGCTTCCGGTATACCTAGCTCTTCTAGAAAGTAAACGTGTACTACACGTTTAATGGCCTTAGCTGCAACTATTCCACATCCTCCCGGGAATATTCCATAAGCACAGCAGAATTCTCTAAGTGCTTGACGAGTACGCTGGCCCATTCCTCCCTTACCAACGATTAGTTTCACACCTGTGAGCTGAATGAACTCCCTCTCCAGAGGCTCCATTCTCATGCTTGTTGTTGGTCCAGCCGCAACGACTTCCCATGTGTCATCGTGCTTCCTAACGACAGGACCAGCATGATACAGAACTAGACCCTTCAGGAATCCGCGCTCAAGTTCTCCTCTCAGAACTTTCTCAATGACAAGCCTGTGCGTGAGATCTCTCGCCGTCACTAGTAGTCCACTTACATAAACAATGTCGCCGACCTCAAGCTTCCTGATATCCTCATCTGTGAGAGGAGTCTTCAGGTAATGAGTTCTCACAGACACACAGTGCAGAGTTACGTTCTTTATTCATCAACATGCCTAAGCAACACGTGACTTACATTGTTGTTGACCTATTCTGTGGAGCAGGAGGCTTTAGCAGAGGTTTTCAGGAAGCTGGTTTCTTAGTTAAGCTTGGCATAGACAACGACATTAACTGTATCAGAACATTCAGCTACAATTTCAGGCGCGCAATAGCGCTACTGGAAGATATTAGAAATGTGACAGGAAGAGACATCCTGAAGTACGTTGGGCAGAGACCTCACGTAGTGATTGGTGGAAGTCCATGCGAGCCCTTTACTGCAGTTAATCCAAGAAGAATGCCGGATCCTCTAGATAGGCTGTACGTCGATGAGCTTGGTCAGTTGACCTTACACTTCATTCGTCTAGTAGGTGAGCTACAGCCTGAGGTCTTTGTCTTAGAGAATGTGCCAGGATTAGCAAAAGAGCCTCTCCGATCTGCTATTGAGGAAGAGTTTCGTAGAGTTGGCTACTCGAAAATATACTTCAACATCCTGAGAGCAGAGGACTATGGCAACCCCAGTGTCAGAAGGAGAGTCTTCATAAGTAACATAGAGCTACGTCCTCGAAAGCATAGAAAGAACGTGAAAGTTCGTGAGGCACTTGCTGGTCTTCCACCCCCTGGTGCTGGAGATGTTCCCAATCACGAAGTTCCACATATTAACGAGAAGAAGCTCAAGAAAATTCGACAGCTCAGATGGGGTGAAGGATTGTACAAATTCGTTGGCGCAGACGGTAACATATATGTCAACTACTTCAGACTACATCCTGATAAGCTTGCACCAACAGTCATGGGATCGTCAAGGTTTGTCCATCCATACGAGGATAGAATCCTGACTGTTAGAGAGCAGGCCAGACTACAAGGATTTCCTGACGATCACGTGTTCTTTGGTCCACGAGACTCACAGTACAATCAGGTTGGAGAAGCTGTTCCTGTCCCCCTTGCACGTGCAATTGCTGAATGTGTAAAGCAGTATTTACAGAACCTTGGTCTGTGAAGGCTTCAGGAATTACGTACCATTTAACTAGGTGTTTAAATCGATCGAGGAAAATTCTTTAATTTGTCAACTGTACATATATCGGGGGATCGCTATCGTAATCTACGTATCACCAGAGAAGAAGGCTGCAGAGAAGTCGCTCGCTGCAGTACTTAAGGAGCTAATGTTCAGAGAGCTCATTGACGGAGAAGCAATAATTGGAGCAGTTGTGCTGGACTCATCAGGATCGCCAATAGTGCACCATCTGCCAAATACACTAACAATGAAGTCAATACGAAACCTGACACCAATCATAGAGATGGTAGAGCACGCAAAGAAGATAACAGACGACCTGCTCGGAAAGTTTAACTATCTAGTACTACACTTCACGAACTTCAAAATAGCATTTTTTGACATAAACGGCAAGGGAACACTAATAGTGTTCCTAAACCCAGTGTGGCACGTTGAGAACCTGATGACTAAGATAAGACAGTTCATGGTAAAACTAGCAAAGTATCTGTAATAGAAAACAGCCCGCAATCCTCTAGGCAACTTCTAGATAAAATATTGCAAAGGATCCGCACCCCTACTTCTTTCCTCTACCCAACCTTTCGTGTGCTCTCGCCAATTCACCTCTAGCAAGAGCAATAACAAGGTTAAGCTCGCCAGCAAGTACTGCTGCAGCAACAATCTCTGCAAACTTCAGGGCATTTGTACCGGGAGGATCTCCAGGACCAGCAACACCGAGTATTTTCAGAGCTTCCTGCTGTGTAGGTAAACGTGTACCTCCTCCAACTGTTCCGACCTCTAGACTCGGCAAG
>JAMOMD010000118.1 GCA_027068725.1 Thermoproteales archaeon
ATTTGCTTTAGCCTTCTCCTCTCTGTATGGGTCAGGATTTCCACTCACTTCCTTCAGGTATCTGAATATTCTTGTTGCAACAACAGGTGCTGGGTCTCTATTGTCCTTAGCGTACCTGTACAGCAAATTCAGGACCTCCATCATGTATCGATAGCGCTGCTCCTCATCTGGGAACAGTTTGATGACGTCTCTGTACCTGACCTCTACCTGACAGACAATGCACCTCGACTTTAGTCTCATTATGCACACAGCTTGTGCGGCTCAATAATTAAGTCTTGACGAGACACTGAGGTCAGAATGGGCAGAAGAATACTAGTCTTCACAGGAAAAGGAGGCGTTGGAAAGAGTGTCATAAGTGCAGCAACTGCAGTAAAGCTCGCTGACCTTGGATACAACGTTGCTCTAGTAAGCACAGATCCAGCACACACGATTGCACACTACCTAGAGGTTCAGATAAGTCAGGAAGTAGTGAAGGTCCTACCAAGATTCGATCTAATATACATCGATCCTGTGCTCGAGGTTGTCAAGAAATTTAGAGCAATGTCAGAGTACGTCGTCGAGTGGTTCAGGAAGTATGGAATAGACGAGGTTCTTGCCTATGAGCTAGCTATGCTTCCAATGGTGACAGAGAGCATGGGTCTTCTCAAGGTGCTTGAGCTATACGAGTCAGGAACATATGACGTGGTCATAATGGACACTATACCATCAGCAGAAGCACTTAGACTACTGTACCTTCCACTGATCCTGACATCGATAAACAAGCGACTTGTCAAGCTTGGGTTTAGCATAATGAGAACAACAGCCAGAATGTTATCACTAGTAATAGGAACAGCCTCAAGAATTGGCAGAATGATGGAGGAGGAACAAATATTCTTCGATGAAGTAGCAAAACTTTCACAAATTGTAACTAATCCAGAAATAACAAGTATAAGAGTGATAGCAAACCCAGACACATCAAGTGTAGACGATGCTGTAAAATCCGTAAGTTTAGCACAGGTATTCAATCTAAATGTTGACCTAGCAATAATGAACCGCGTCTTGAGAAATGGACAAAACATACCTAAGGAATGGCTTGAAGAGCAAGAGAAGCATGTTCAGAGATTTATTACAAGCATATACCCAATACCTGTCAAGTTAACACCAGCACTTGGTACCGAGGTTAAGGGAATAGAAAAATTAAGAAAATTAGCAGAGATATTGTATGGAGAAGAGGATCCGACAAAAGTTTACTATATTGGCAAAATAATAAACATACGAGAAGAAGGTGACAAGTACATACTTGAAATGAACCTACCACCAGGAATACTTGACTGTGAAGATGTGTTTTTCCAAGGAGATGAGCTTGTTATTCAATTGAAGAGTGAGAGAGGTCTCGTTGAGAAGATTCTGCCATTACCAACAATGCTTAAGCTAGCTAAGCCAGAGACTGCTTATGTTGAGAAGAGGAAGTTAGTTATCGAATTTAGGAAGGTTTCCTAAGAATTGTTATTTAGAATTTTTTGTTAGAAGCACTCAGGAGGTAGTGATACTATTGGCTTGCTGTCTACACCTATGGGCATCACGTACTCAAGTATTGTTCTAACAATCTCCTTCTTTGGAGTCTCGATGACTACTGTAGCTTTTCTTCTCTTGAATGTCTGAATTACCTCAACTATTGTTCCTACTTTTCCTACGTTACGTCCGTCAATTACTACGACAAATGTTCCTAGCTGTATTGGTATGTGCTGAATTATTGACTGTTCAGGTATTGTCAGCACTACGGTGTCTAGGGTCCTGTACTTCTTTGCTTCTTCAGGATCTACTAGGTGGTTCCTGCCATCGTGTAAGTTTAGCTGTATCTTTCCACCTTTGACAGTGGTCTTGTCCTCAATTCTGCAGGGCTTGATGTTTGCCTCCTCCTTGGATATTGGTATGAGTGTGAGGAACTTGACAGGATGTGGAACAACGCGGTAGAGCTCTCCTGTTGGGACAATCTCGATGACGTCCATTAGGCCGACAGGGTACTTGTAGTTTCTTCTTACTCTACCATCGACCTTTATCATTCCCTGACCAATGATGTACCTAGCCTCACGTAAGGTCTTGGCATATCTAAGAACGTCTCTGACAACTATTGCAAGAGGCAGACACTTCTCAAGTGGGTGAGGACCAGGACTTGGACGTACAGTCCAGACTCCACCAGCCTTTCGTGGTATTGGCCACCACCATGGCGCACAGCTTCGTCTTAGATGCCTCTTTACCATAGTAACTCACCTCATGAGAACGCGGGTATTTAAAAATCCTAACCTCAGCCAGCACAAAACCTCAGCGCGAGGTCTTTCAATCACCTACTCATTCCGTATCAGGATCATCATCGGCAAGATCATACCAACATTAACACCAGTCAGCATCGTTCCCATTCTTCACCACTCAGAAAAGACCAACCTCATCACTCGAGAACTAGACTTTGAGATAGGCTAATTTTACTATCCCTCTACGCAAGCTCAAGTGATGAATGGTTTTGGGCACTGAACAGTGATGAAGATCCCTGTTGCTGAATATTTAGAAGATGTTGGCGCCGCCGCCGGGATTTGAACCCGGGACCTACGGGTTAACAGCCCGCCGCTCTACCAGGCTGAGCTACGGCGGCTTTGCTCGTCGATTCTATATTATGCACTTTAAAA
>JAMOMD010000119.1 GCA_027068725.1 Thermoproteales archaeon
TGTCCAGTTTTGCGTATAGAGCACCAAGCTCGTCCAGTGTCATGTCAATACTGAAAAACTAGGGTATAACAGTTTAATTAATGTCAACCTGCGTAGACAGACTTTACCAATTAATCTGCTGTATAGTCAATAAGGTAGTTAGCGAGCTGTCTCTGCCTAGTGCAAGCATTGAGGTTGGGTCTTTGCCGGGTACGCGCGTTGGCATTAACCTGAACAGTGGCTCAATAACTGTGCCAAAGATGGTACTAGAAAGAATATGCACGCGAGCTGAATCCTGTAAGAACAACCCACTGTACTGCTTATCTATTCTTGAGGCAGTCATAGACGTTGCATGTAGATGTGTACTACTGAGCAGCCTATACGAAACGGAGAAGGAGCTGTTCACGGCACTGCCAAAGTTGGCGAGCTTCCTACTTCGCCTAGAGGGTACATTGCCGACGGTTGGTGAAAAGGAGCTGTATAACCAGACTGCGAGCGCAATTTTCTACACTACTTACCTGATGGAGATTCCGCTAAAAGCATCGTACGCAGTGACAAACAAGATCTATAGTATCGTAACTCCAAGATTAAAGAACCTTGACATGGTAGCGTACAGACTAGTACAGTACCTGACACGTGGAGTACCGGAAATGGGCATTGTCTGTGAAGAAGTTGCAGATGTTATTCTTAGTCTAGGTGTTGTAAATATTGTTCGTGAAGTAATGAAGCTAGCAAACAGAGAAATTACCCTAGGCGAGAAGACTCTACTGTCAATATTGTCAAAGCTTAGGAATAGACTTGAATCTCGCGGATTCCACGAATCTGCCGTCGAGCTCGGTAAAATACTTGGTCAAGCTTAAAAACTGTCAAGGTCGAAAATTCTTGAAGTGAAGCTTGCCGAGGACATTATTAAGAAGAGGAGGGATGAGAAACAGCTAGTAAAGAATATCGCGAAGTGGTTTGCCGAGTCAGGATACGTTGTGTTTACTAACGTCAAGTTGCTTGACTCTGAGATTGATATTGTAGCAATAAAAGAGTGTAAGGACAAGTATATCGTAAAGGTAGTAGAGGTAAAGTCGTTACCGAAGAGAAAACTGATACAGCAAATACATGCGAGAACATGCATTGCACATTACGTCTATGCGGGTCTGCCAGCACAGTACCGTGATTGGGCTGAGAAGAAGTTGCCTGACTGGTGCGGTATCATACTCGTAAGGTCTGATGGTAGTATTATCGTTGCAAGAAGAGCACAGAAAATTAATAGCAACAATGACGGTCCACTACACTTCGCGAGACTGCTCCTAACATGTGGTAATTTTATGAGTGCGAAGGTGTATGGACCATGTGTTGAGGGTTCGAGAATTCTTGTTCGTCTTCGATCATTCTTATCTTCTTCCTTTTCTTCCTCGGACTCTTCTCGGGAAGGTTCTTCGCACGGTTTCTCCCTGTACAGTATCGTTATTGTTCCTTGTCTGAACTAGTCTTGTTCTTCTTTGCTAGTTCTTTAATTATCTTGTCGATGTGTTTCTCAACGTACCTATCAAAGGAGACGTGTATTTCTGCTACTTTTCCTTCTGGTGTTAGGACGTACACGTATGTTCCTAGTCCACCAATGTAGAATGGGTCCCTATATGCTATTGGTCTGCCAATGTTCTTGACTGTCTGCGCAAGGTCTTTCAGTGATTCTGAGCTTATGCTAAGGTCGAGGTCGATTACTAGTCTTGCATTTGGCAGTTTTTGTCCTAGGTATTTGAAGAACTTCCTTAGAACGAGCTCTAGCACTCTCTTAGCACAATCCCAACAAAGGACAACATTATCTAATACGGTATAGTCTTCGTCTAGGTAAGTGCCGCAGATTGTGCATTGCGGCACGGTTTTAGTTTGTTTGTTTCTTTTTAAGTTTTACATATTTTAGGTCCAGTAGAAAAATTAGTACAAGCTCTGCCCTGTCCCTTATCTCCAATAGTTTGATGTAGATGTCCCTGTCGTTTGTTGGGACGCTTCTCGTATAGTCTCTTAGGAACCGTCTTGCTTCTTCTAGTGTTCTTTCGAATTCTTTGCGTAGTTTGTGTCTCTTGATGAGGTAGTAAACTAGAAGCGTTGCTAGTAGAGTACTTCCAAATACTATTCCGATGACTGGTAGGAATGCTCCGAGTATTGACATTGCTATTATTGTTGGGGGCAGTAGTAAAGTTATCTTGTGCTCTACCTTTCCTAGCTTCTGGAAGTACCTGTCCCTTTCCCGTATTACTAAGTCCTTGAGTTCCTTAATCCCGTCAATAAGTTTTTGACACTCAGAAATTAGGGAGTCAATGTCATTTTCTGTCAATGACTCTAGCCTGTTAACTGCTTGTTGTAGTAGGTTATTGTAGTGTTCTAGCTGTGCTTCACTCAGTTTATTGTATATTCGGAAGTGCGTTAACGCAAACGCAATAGATTCCGCAAGGTCAAGCTCCTGCCTGTTGAGCAGTTGCCAAGGATCCTCCATTAGCTGTAGCACTTTCTTCAGCACACAGAAAAGTCAAGGGTACTATTTTTACACTTTATTGTTTGTCTTCGTATAGCAAATTCTTGGTCTAGCAACTATATACGTAAACACTTTCTCAATTTCGAGCTTTAGTTTAAAAAGTTCATTAAGCAGTTTGCTTATTCTTCTAGGCGACTTTTTACCATA
>JAMOMD010000120.1 GCA_027068725.1 Thermoproteales archaeon
ATTCCCTCCTTAATCAAGTTCAGAAGTTGTTGACTCGGAACAACTATGCCAAGTCTGTAAGCTATCTTTATGAGATGATTATCGACGGGGACGTGGAGGTTTTCGATGTCTCTTATCTTTAGGAGACCTCTCCTGTAGAGAAACTTCACTAAGAGAAAGGCCTTCTTCTCAACAGGATCTTCAAATGCTCTGAATATTCTGAGCCTCTCGACGAATCCCTCACCGTTATTGTACAGCAGTTCTCGAGACTGTTTTACAATATTTAGAAACTCTCCATTGTATAATTTGAGCACCTTCACTCCCATGTCCTTGAGAAGAAATGTCCTGATGTTTATGTCCCACAGAGAGACATCGTCAGGGCATAGCCACTTTCTCACAGTGTCCTCATCTATCTGTGCTAGCCTCTGAGCTGTGAAGAAGTCAGGATCTCTCTCGTACATCTCCTTGCCAAGTCTCCATAGCAGATCAGCGCCACGGTACTCCTCTTGGCCAATCTTCAGCACGTAGGGACGAGGATAGTGTGTTCTATGGTCAATAGCGACCATCGTGAAGAAGTATGCTACTACTCTCTCTGGATCATCATCAGGAGGGGGATAGTACCTAGGATCAGTGAACGGGTCTGGCCGCAGCTCTATCTTACGTATCTCCTCAGCTACTCTACGTATCTGATATTCGTCTAAATAGACTAGCGTAGACATAATGCAGCTAAGGACTACTAAGGTAAATAATTTAAGTGAAGACCCGGGCACTAACCTGACCCATGTCACAGCCTTCAGAAGTTGTTCGAAAGCTAGTCGAGGGCGTCGTATCTAAGCTGACCGAGGAGATAAATGCATGGAAGGAGAACATCAGACTCAGAGCAGAGGCAGAGCTCTACGATGCTGCACGTGCAGTTATTGAGAAGTACTCCTCTGCCATTGACGAGCTCGAGAGAGAGGCCAAGCTGGAGAGAGAGTTCAAGCTCTACAACACGATGATCGAGATCGAGAGACAGAGACTGACATATGTTGAGCAGTTTGTTGATCGTGTGATCAATGCACTCTTCGAGAAGGTCAAGCAGCTCAAGGGAACAGACAAGTACAAGGAGTACATGAGAGCGTGTCTCAACACGGCAAGGTACTACATAGGCTCAGACGAGCTCGTGATAAAGTGCAGCGAGAGCGACAAGCAGCTTGTTGAGGAGCTTGCGACAGAGCTCAAGATCAAGCCAATAATCGAGACAGTTCCCGAGGAGCTCTACGGCATTAAGGCAGCATCAGTCGACGGCAAGGTCTCACTTGACCTGACGCTCGGGTCTAGGTTAAGCTTATTAAGAGAGAAGATCAAGGGTATCGCAATAAAGGCGGTGAGGGGATAATTATGGCAGCCCCAGAAGCAGGAAAGGGCAAGATCATCTGGATTAGCGGACCAGTAGTAAAAGCAGAGCTGCCAGGCGCCAAGATGTATGAGCTAGTCTTCGTTGGTGAGCTTGGACTATTCGGTGAGGTAGTCAGAATTCAGGGAGAGATTGCATTCATTCAGGTATACGAGGACACCACAGGCATTAAGCCAGGCGAGCCTGTCATCAGGACAGGAGAGCCACTCTGTGCATGGCTTGGACCTGGAATCCTAGGCACAGTCTATGATGGTGTCCAGAGACCACTCAAGCTGATCTACGAGAGCACTGGAAGCCCATTCATTGCAAGAGGAATTGGATATGACAAGGCTCCTCCACTAGACTTCAAGAAGAAGTGGAAGTTCGTTCCAAAGGTAAAGCAGGGCGAGGAAGTTCAGCCTGGAGACATTCTCGGAGTCGTCCAGGAGACACCACTGGTCGAGCACAGGATAATGTACCCACCACTTCCCGAGAACAAGCCAGGCAAGGTCAAGTACATTGCACCTGAGGGAGAGTACACGATCGATGACGTGATCGCGGAGATCGAGACGAAGGAGGGCGTAGTCAAGGTCAAGATGTGGCACAAGTGGCCAGTAAGAAGACCAAGACCATTCGTCGAGAAGCTGCCACCAGTTGAGCCATTCCTGACAAACATCAGAATCCTAGACACACTATTCCCAATTGCTAAGGGAGGAACAGCATGTATCCCAGGACCATTCGGAACAGGTAAGACCGTCACAATTCAGAGCCTCATGAAGTACTCAGCAGCAAGAATCTGCTTCCCAGTACTGTGTGGAGAGAGAGGAAACGAGGCAGCAGACGCACTACACAGCCTACTGAAGCTGACCGACCCAGACACAGGTAGACCACTCATGGAGAGAACAGCAATCATCGTCAACACGTCCAACATGCCAGTAGCAGCAAGAGAGGCATCAATCTACATGGGTATCACAATCGCAGAGTACTACAGAGACATGGGCTACGACGTGCTGCTACTAGCAGACTCAACAAGCAGATGGGCAGAGGCAATGAGAGAGGTAGCACTGAGAATTGGAGAGATGCCATCAGAGGAGGGCTTCCCAGCATACCTACCAACGAGAATCGCAGAGTTCTACGAGAGAGCAGGAAGATGTGTCCTGCTAGGAAAGGAGGGCAGAATCGGATCCGTAACAATTGCAGCATCAGTATCACCACCAGGAGGAGACTTCACAGAGCCAGTCACAAGCAACACAATCAGATTCGTATCCTGCTTCTGGCCA
>JAMOMD010000121.1 GCA_027068725.1 Thermoproteales archaeon
CCTCTGGAATGACTCTCTCGTAGACTTTCCTTGCTAATCCTTCGCGCAGAAAGTCGTCCTTTATCCTGAGTCCATATAGCATTATTCTCCACTCAGTATTTCCAAGTCTATTAACAGAAGCACGTACAACTGGCTCTAATCCTCCATCAGTAGCATAAACAAGTATCTTTTCTAGGTTTTCTTTCTCTGCCTCCACAATATCAATACTATACTTTCCTCTTGTGGCATAACCATCTGTAAGTAGATAACCTAGGACGTAGGCATCGATTCTTGGTCTAGGTCTCTTATTGCTTCTACATCTCAACCATGAATCTATTGCTTTGTCTAGTTCTTCGTTGAATTTCTCTATTGTTAACACTGGTATTACGTCTTCTCCTGGTCTTACATCTACGGCTGGTACAAGCTTTATACTTTCATCATCAAAGAATCTTAGTCTCCAGCTATATCCGCAATCTTTACACTTGACGTATCTCTCATCATCTGGTGATTTCTTTCTTTTGCCAATAATACCTACCTTTGTACTTCCACACTTCGGGCATCTAAATACTCTGTATACTATCATTGGATGGTCCTCTGTTACGACTACTAGTCTATTTGCTACAGTTATTATTCTGAATCTGTTGTTTTTCGGCCTGTGTCTTGCAACTGCCTTTACTTTTCTGAAACCTTTCTCTGTCAGTACTTCGAGTGTTATGCCTACCTTTGATGGATTCTTTATCTCGAATCCGAAAGCCTCCTCTGTTGGAACACCTAGCTCATCCAGTAGCTGCCAGAGTCTCTCTAGTGTTATGCAGAGTACCTTCATATCATACTTCTTTGCCCACTTTAGTCTAACAATTACAACATTATGTTTGTAGAACGAGTAGGGCAAGAACCATCCACAGTCCCATAATTTATGTATGTGTATCCATGCTTCTTTGTGTGCTTTGACGGCTTCTTCTGGTATTAGTTTTAGTACCTCACTTGTTATATATCTTTTGGCGATGTACCAGAACATGCTTATGGCGCTTTCGTTTATGTTTGCGTTTTCTCTAACGAGCCAGTTTGCCTGTTCTAGGTATTCTCTTTCTAATTGTTCGAGTGTGCTCATCTGCTGTATATTACTACTATTTTTCTTAAGAGGTTGTTGTCGTGTGTTTGGTCTCGTCTGCACATGGTGTATGTGAGTCAAAGTTTTAAAGTATTATCAAGTGTTGCTTCCTGATGGTTAGTGAGAAGTTGCCTAGAAAGATTAGGGATGATGAGATCCTTGAGGCTAGGGAAGAGGAGTACCGAAAATTGAGGAGGGTCTACGGTGTCTGCACGTTCACTGTGTATGGACCGTTGGCAGAGTTTATCAATACTAGGCTAAAGGACAAGTCGTTCATTAGGGATGTGTGTGGTCTTAGGAGTGAGAGTGAGCTTATGAATGCGATAATATTCATTTTTAAGGTTATTTACGGCGCCTTGGGTCCACGTGTTGGTGCTTACTTGCCGAAGATTGTTGAGTTGCTTGCTAAGCATAGGGAGGATGAGGCTAGGAGGCTTGTCGAGTCTATGATTGCTGATGCGTTTAGGAGGCCTCTAGAGTGTCCTCGTGAGGCAATTATCCTCTACACGAACCTGCGCCAGTGTCTTGGAGATGAGCTTGACAAGGTACTTAACGAGGGTGGGGATATCTGTCTTGAGGTTAAGCTTCTGCTCGACAAGTGGAGAGAGGGACCGGGATTGTCAGAGGCTTTGAAGGAGATAATTAGGAGGCTTGACAAGATTTGTGAAAAGCTTGGTGTTACTCTATCTTGACTTCGCGTAGTTTTCTCTCTGCTTTCCTAGCCTGCACAGTCAATACTCCGTTCCTGTACGTTGCTCGGATTGTCTCGGGGTCAATGTCGAGTGTTATCTCTAGTGTGTACGTGATGTCTTTGTCGCGTTTTGCCTCTATTATTAATGTGCCGTGCCTGTCATCGTACCTTACCTTTATGTTCTCTTTCTCGCACCCGGGTAAGTCAACGACGAGCTGTATTTCATCTCCTAGGTCTCGTAGCTCATATCTTGGGGGCGGTGCTCCCCTAGAGTAGATTACTTCCCTATAGATGCTGTACATTCTGTACCTGTCAAGTTTCGTGACCGTCTCCTCTACTTCTCTGAGGATTGTCTCTCCCTTCTCACGTATTCTCTGCATTAGAGTACTAACCGTGCTTACAGCCCTCTCCTTAATGTCTCTCTCAATCTCTCTAAACAGCTCATCTAGATCACGGAAAAGCCTGTCAAGCTTACTACTCCAGGAAGACATAAGTATACGACCCGGACGAAGCATATAACCGTTACGTCAACATAGTAACTTCTCTAGGATAGTACTGTCCCTAATGAAGACTTCCCACATCTGGTCAATATACCTGTCAACAAGCACAAAAAACGCCCAACAAGAAACTAGGAGAGTTACTCCTACACCAACATACTGCAGACAAAGTGCTACCACAGCAATAATGCTCATTGCATTGGGTATTGACCACAACAGAGCCTTACCAAGCAGTCCCTGTGCTATTACTTGCAATTTCACACTAGCATTTGCGGAATAAGACTTTTACATGTTTCCCTTCACAGTTCACGATGTCCTACTCTGTTGAGGACATTATCCTATATGTAGTATGCC
>JAMOMD010000122.1 GCA_027068725.1 Thermoproteales archaeon
TGGAGCAGTAGCTAGAAGAGTCAGATACCTGAGAATGACAAGGCCATGAGACCAATAACACTTACAGCAGCAACACTGCTAGCACTCGCCTTTGCTCTAGCACTACTATTCTTCTTATCACATGGCTACACGCTATTTGCCGTACTTGCAATAACGTTCGGTATCGCAGGACTTGTCATGCATGTGACTTATAGCACAGTACCACTAAGCGAGACAGAGCCCTACATCACGATGATAGCCAGCATGTACCTTACAGTTGCTGAGCAGCTAGTTCCACCTGTCAGGTACGTATGCATGAACGATGTCGTGTACATAATTGATGGAGAAGGTACTAGAAGAACATCTCCAATGCACTACTTCCTGAAATATGTCGAGGATAGGTATGGCCTAGCACTGAGAGGAAGAGAGCTTGAAGATGTTGCAGTTAGAGACATCGTTAGTAGCGTACTTGTAGACACACTGTATCTATGTAGGAGAGTTGGTGTTCTAGTACAGCAGAGAAGAATAACAATAACACTGGAGGGAGCACATCCTGAATATGTGAAGTTTATACGATACTACTCATCTCTCGTCAGGACGCTGGGCTCGCCTATGACTATGCTCATTGCAACACTCATAGCATATGCATACTCTACAGCTGTGATACCTGTTGAGGAAGAGATAAAACACAACACTATCAGGATAAGCATCGAGCTAGCATGACCCTAAGACTAAGCCCAGCAGAGCGCGCTAGACTATTCATAGTCCTATTCGTGAGCTTCGTCATTACAGAATTCTCCTACCTCTGGATACTTGGCGAGAGAAGAATAGACGTGTACTACGTAATGTACGTACTTGCATATCTCGTAACCGTGTACACAGTACTTCCAGCATCAATAACAGCTAGAACACGAATGAAAATACTCACAGCAGCAATGGTAGCAGTAGCTCTAGGAGTCATCGGATGGAGAGTCTACCAAGTACTAAAGTGAAACTATGAAAAGGCTAGGAACGTACATTGCAATAGCAGTATTTACAATAATTGCAATTTCAGTACTGGCACTACTATACATCTCGATAGTAAGTAAGCACATTACACATATAACATACACATTCTCCATAAACAAACCAACATACGAAAGTCTACTAATATACTCAGCACTGTACGGAAACAAGTCAGAGATACTAGAAATAGCACGTTCAATAGAAGCATCTCCAATACTCGTAAACTACATATTAAAAATGTTCGTACTAAGAACATGGACAGAAGGAAACATCACACAGGCAGAACAGCTAATATCACAGATACTGAACAGGACAAACATAAGAAAAGTAATACTGAGCAGTAAGATAGTAAACACAATAACGCAACTCTTAGAAAAAGCAAACTTCTCACTAAACACTCTCAACCTAACATACATCTACTATGTAAGAACACTAATATCAGGATACGCGAAACATGTAGGAGATATACTAGTGAAAAATTATGTAAACTCTAGACGAGGCATAGTTCAGGAATTATGGAAAATATTGAAAGAAATAGAAAATAAGACAAGCAGAACTTTCACGAAGCTTAAGCTAATACCAACTGGAGTAACAATCAGAGCACCGCAGAAGGTACTGATAGGAACTGTACTAAACATCTCTGGAAGAGCTTACGAGAAACTTCATGGAAGAGAAGTGCCTCTCCCACACACAACTATTAGAATAATATTTGGAAAAACTATCATAAGCGTTAAGACAGGTAGCAATGGAACATATATGGCTAGTATAAAGATTCCAATATCTGATAGTTACATTGGAAAAATTCCGCTAATCGCTATGTTACTGCCAAATACTACAATAGGCACTGCAGGTAGCATGAACTTCACTACAGTGAACGTGCTACCTCTTCCTGTTAATCTAACGGTAAGTGTTAGAGGAGTACTATGCTCACATGGCCAGTTAAGCATAGACATAGCAACAGTATCAGAGGAAAATAGTAGTATTGATTACGCAGGAGTTGTATTACTCAAACTCGGAACTTTAAGAAAGTTAGTGAATATAGGTCAAGAAGGTAGAGCACACGTAATTTTCACACTTCCATATGGTAACATTAGTACAACAATATTATGCGTATATTACACTCCTACGCATAGGTATCTCGATAAGGCTAGGACTTGTATAGATGTTGCACCATTATTGAGACCAAGTTCAAAGTATTTAATCGAGGTGAATGTACCAAGAATCGTACTGTATCCGCTTCAGAATAGTGTAAGTGTTAGAATAAGGATTGTCCCAATATCGGAGAGGTGCAGCTTGTCAGCAACCCCATCTGCTAGGCTAGTTTTATCTTATGGAAGACATAGTGTAGCGGAGATTGTTGAAATTGGAACTGTGTCAGTGGTGAAGATTCCTATCAGTATGAATTTGCTAAGATTTGCACGTGAAGTTACTATAGGTGTAAATATGTATCCGCTTCAAGTGTGTGCATTACCTTCATCTGAGACTGTTACAATTCTCGTGCTTAACCTCTACACACTTGCTGTTGGTGCTGCTGTTGCTGTGATATTTATCTTAGCTACAGGTGCTGTATATGTTAGATTAAGAAGGAGAGAGACTAGTGTAGCTAATGTTGGAGGGGGTGAACGTGCTTTTCGTGA
>JAMOMD010000123.1 GCA_027068725.1 Thermoproteales archaeon
TGTAGTTTAGGTTTAGGTTTTGTTGTGTTTTGTGGTGCGTGGTGGCCAGCCTAGTTTTGTGGTGTATTCTTCTAGTACTTTTATTAGTTCTTTCTTTATTCCTATGAATATTCCATCTGTTTTTCCTCCTATTACACAGCCGTCTGAGTATGCTGGTGGTATGAGGTTGTTTAGTGTTGTTGAGTGTATTTCTATTCGAGTTTTGAGTTTTCGAGATTTTATGATTATTATGTTTCCTATCTTTGTCAGTAGTGCTGGTGCTATTTCTCTATGTTTGAGTCCTATAATTGTCTCGAGTTGTGGGTATTCTATGTCTATGTGTGTTACTCGAGCAAGAGAGTAGCCTTTGACATGTATGTATAGGACTGGAGTTAGCTCAATTTTCCTATCTTCCTTTATTATGATTAGTTTTTTACAGTCTATCTGTATCTTTCCCGGTCCAGGCCCTGTCATCTCTTGATGTTACTAGTCTCTTCATTAGATCTCTAGTCTGTGCGTATGGCATTGATTGTAGTAGTGCTGTTTTTACTATTCCTCTAACTTTGCTATATGTTTCGTCTAGTGTCTTTATTTTTGATTTTACGTAGTCTGTCCATAGTTTAATTACTCTCTGTGTACATAGCGTATTGTATAGTCTTTTGGAAAGTGCTACTGCTCTTATTTCGGTTGGTCTAAGAGACCAAGGTAGTCTAAGTCTCTCTGCTTCTCTAATTTGTTTAAACTTCTCAACGCCTACCTGTACGCATTGTATGTGATGGACATACAAATGTAGTAGAGTATCAAGTGTTGATCTATAGTTTAAGAGTATTGTAGCAGTATCAGGATAGTACTCTCCTGTCACAAGTCTACAAGCATCATCACTCTCACATACTTCGCTGCACTTGCACTCGTCTATGTTCTGCATTGTGACGAGCACTCTAGGTCTAGGTACTCCAAGCTTGGAAGACCATTCTTCTACTATTTCCTGATATATTTCCTCTATTTCTCTAAGTGCAGGTAGTACTTTCTCTTCTATTTCTGTGCGTATGAAGTCATCAACTGTGTACATTACTCATTCTAAATATTCAATACTCGGAATATTAATCTAACACGACGGGTGCCTCGCAGACGTAAATATGATCGAGACCAGACCACTCGCTGGACACTATCCTGAAGTGTCTTATTGACAAGTCTGAGAGTGAGGATATTGTGAAGAGTACTGTTCCCCGTGTCTTGACTGTTCGTAATGCTTGTCTAAGCATCTCTAAGACCAGCGTGCACTCGCTGCCACAGCATAGTTCGGCACTGATCTTTCTTGGACAAGGCAGGTATGGAGGATTCATTAGAACAAGATCAAAGCACCTATCTCTAAAGCAGGACAGTGCATCACAGACTACGAGATCTATACGATCATAACATCTTGCAAGAAGTGCATTTACTCTACAATTTCTTACGCAAATTCTCGAAATATCGCACAGCACTACGTATGTTTTCAGCTTGTTTGCGCAGAATACTCCTATAACTCCTGAGCCAGCACATGTCTCACACACCTTCAGGAACTTCTCCTTAACAATTCTCCTGACCGTCTCTCTTAGGAGTATGTATGTTGAGTAGCCAATGCGTGGATTAAATACTCCCCTCAGGACAATAACTCTCGAGTCTAGTAATGTCAGCTGCTGTGCTCTCTTTGAGATGAGCGTCTGCTTGAGGACTAGCACTAGCAGTGTTATAGCTATGCGCTTTATCGCGTACCGAAGTAGCGAGAACGTGCCTATGTGAGAAGTGTAGTGAAGAAGTATTTTTAAATAGCATAGTCCGAGCGTTAACGGTATGTCACTGTCAATAGACCCAAAGACGTTCTATGCGAATCCACCACCTGGAAAGCCATTCTACGTACGCTTCGTAGTTCCACCTGAGATTGCTGAGAAGGCATATGAGCTACTGTCAATAGCTAGGCAGACAGGAAAGATAAAGAAGGGAACAAATGAGACGACAAAGGCAATAGAGCGAGGACTTGCAAAGCTCGTCCTCATAGCAGAGGACGTTGACCCACCTGAGATTGTTGCACACCTGCCACTCCTATGTGAGGAGCGTGGCGTACCATACGTCTACGTGCCAAGTAAGGAGAGGCTAGGAAAGGCTGCAGGAATAGAGACACAGGCAGCATCAGCATGCATAATTGATCCAGGACAGGCAGCACAGGAGCTTGAGCAGCTCATACAGCAGATAAACGAGATCAGAGTCAAGGCAGGACTAAACCCAATCACTCCAGCAGCTGCTGCAGAGAAGGCTGCAGCAAAGAAGGCAGCTGCCAAGAGAAGGTAAAATCAGCAATAATTTATCTCCTAAAAACAGTTCTAGGAACAGTTCGAAACAAAGGAAATATTTGTTCTTAGCCGCAGCTCAATTCTAGAAAATATACTTCATATAAAACAACGAAGAGAAAGATTAAATACCCTACAAAGAGGTTCTGAACACGACCATGAGCGAGGAGGTAAAGATTGAGCAGCAGACAACAGAAGAACAGGAAGTCAAACTCAGCCCATATGACGATGCAGTAGCAGCACAGGTAATTCAGATACTTGGTAGAACAGGAATAGCAGGCGAAGTAACAATAGTCAGAGTAAGAATATTAGAAG
>JAMOMD010000124.1 GCA_027068725.1 Thermoproteales archaeon
ATATTTCTTGTGCTCTCTCTTCAGGTTTGTAATGTATCTTTATATCGCTTACAGGGACTTCTATTAGTTCTATGTTTAGAAACTTGTCCTTAACTATGTAGTGTGGCTTTTCCTTCCTTAACATGTTGATAGTATTTACGTAGCTTGCAGCACCGTAGCGCTCCATTATTCTCCTGAAGGATGTAGTATCTCTTCTCCAGGGTGACTCCGTGCTTGATGGTACGTATTTTGGATATGCTATGACTCTATCTTCAGGATGTACATTTCCTATGATGCAGAATATCCATCCATCGTGAGTTTCTACAAAGTCTCTATCACGGAAATTTTCTCATACTATGAGAAGTGACGTGAATAGGTATATTGATCTAGCGACTACAGCTCTAGCACTTGGTATTGCAGTTGAGCCTCTGCTAGTCAAGCCATGTAACGTGTCTAGGCTCTGGGATAGGGGAAACCTAACCCTAGGGATGTTTGTCTTTACTGCACTACGTGCGGTAAGGCTGTTCGATAACTGTTTGAAGGATGTTAAGATGGGAATATTCAGATTTGGAAAAAGAATACATGATCTTGTTCTTGATGTGTTCACACTAATAGGAGAGAATACTTGTATTGGTACATCAATTCTTCTTGTACCTATAGCATATGCAACATATTCAATGCTCTACAGAGGAACACCTCCTTCAGACATAGTGTCAGTATGTACATACGCTACATTTCTTGTACGAAAATACTCAACATATGTTGACACGCTCTACTTCTACAAGGTGCTAAGGACTATTGCTCCATCTTATACTAGGAGAAGCATAGGAGAGGCACGCTGCCCTGACATATATAGTCACGATTATGATATTAAGATCATTAGAGGCAACATATCTCTCTGGGAAGTTTTTGAAGAAAGTAGTCAGATAGATATTGTATGTGCTCAAGTAGTTGATTGTTACTGCGATGTTATTAAACTATGTAACGATATTGTTAGGATGCTCGAGGATAATAAGTTTATTGGGAAGACCCTGCTTGTGAAGTTATTATTGCGGTACGTTGATACAATGTTGTTAAGAAAGTATGGTAGAGAAATAGCATTTGAATTGTGTAGAATTTTGTTAGAACTTATTCAAGGTGCTTATGATATTCTAGATCTTGCATTTGTTAACAATGCTTATTGTCGCAATGTTAATTTAGGCTCATTTGCAGATCTTATAGCCTGTGCGCTAAGTTTAGTTGTGCTTGATAGTCTTCTGAAAAATGACTACGATACTTTCAGGAAATTGATTTCAGCTCGATAATCCTTCTTCATCTGGTCTGTCCTCACGCGCTTCATCACGAGTAAGTTCTTGTCCCCGCCTTACCGCAGCCGCTCTCATAGTCCCCTTCACGGGGACTCGGCGGCCAAGGCCGGCGGGGACAGTATGTGTGTAGTCTCAGCACTTATTAACCCTTCAATAGTCATGTACTATGCGAGTGATGAATTGAACCCACGCAGAGTGAATGAAGAGGCCAAAACACGCTGATTTCATCATTTTTCATTGAGAAAGTTTATGAAGAAATGTTGAGGACGCTAGTGCCTGCATGCTCTATAGACTAGTGAGCATTCTGCTCGACATCGCGTACATAAGTGCAGGAGCAGCAGCTGGCGCAACACTTAGATATATAGTGTCTCGCCTTGTTCCTGCAATAGATGGCTTTCCTCTAGGCACGCTTATCGTGAACTTTGTAGGCAGTGTCTTGCTTGGTTTTGTTCTGTACCTGTCCTTCACATATGGTCTCCTGACGCGAGAGCAGAGATTACTCATAGCTACAGGATTCTGCGGTTCTCTAACAACATTCTCCACATTTGCTTACGAGACGTACTTCCTATTTCAGGAAGGAGCTCTAGGACTTGCCGTGCTTAACATATGTGCCAATGTTGGACTCTGTATATTGGGTGTACTTCTCGGAAGACTACTAGCAACACTCGTGCACTAGCAAGCCGTACTCGACAAAAGTACCGAACTAAACATAATACTGCATGTGGGTTAGACTTCGAATATACCTTGGAGAAGCTGACAGACATCAGGGAAAGCCTGCGTACATGTACATACTTGAGCTACTGAGAAGAGAAGGACTTCTAGGAGCAACAGTTCTTCGAGGAATTGCAGGATTTGGCTCAAAGAGTATCATACACTTTCCAGGAATACTCAGACTCTCCGAGGATTTGCCCATAGTCATTGAGGTAGTTGATGAAGAAGAGAAAATACGAAAGGTACTACCAAAAATTCAGGAAATTGTTAAGGAAGGACTAATTACCCTAGAGAAGCTCGAAGAGGTAATAGTACGCAGGCCAAATATGAGATAGTTTATCTTAAAAACCTTTTTCAATAAGTACAACATCGTAGAACTGAGAAGGGTTTATTATAACCATAGTATCAAACTCTAACGAACCACCTCCACATGCTAAGTCTCGAATCTGTATGGGCAGGATACAATAACCATATCGTGCTTAGCGACATATCAGTAGACTTTCACGAAGGTGTAAACGTCATCTTAGGCCCTAACGGTTCAGGAAAGACAACACTATTACGAGTATGTGCTACAGTTATTAAACCAATTAGAGGACGTAT
>JAMOMD010000125.1 GCA_027068725.1 Thermoproteales archaeon
ATTTTTCATTAGGTTTGGCATGAGCTTCAGTGAAGCACTTTCACTTGTGACATACAATCCTGCAAGAATACTCGGTGTTGATAACGTGCTTGGAACAGTTGAGCCTGGAAAGTATGCAAGCTTTGTCGTATGGAATAAGGAGCCTACAAGCCTGGATGCTTACCCGGTCTTAGTCATTGCTGAGGGAAAAGTTGTGCATGAGACTTGACACTAATCCTCTGATAAATTCTAAGAATATACTTCCAACTCTATGAAGCTGCATATCAAGCTTAATACAATATTTTACTATTTTCAATACTCTAACAATCCTAATTCCTCTATATACTAGTGAAGGTTCGAATCCTAGGTCTCTTAATATTTTAAATGTGAGAAGACTAGCATTAAATGAAGGTAATAGTACGTGCTCAACGTATTTTCTAGAGATCTCGACTTCTGATAATATTGTACCATTAGTAAATATCCTAATATGATGTTCAAAATATTCTCCTACACTCCTTGCAATACTGTACTTCTCACCTGTCGGGAAGGCTATTACTCTTCTAAAGCCAACATTCATGAGCTTCCTTGCAATTTCGTCAACTATCTTTGATTCAACAGTACAGTATAGATTTTTTAGAAAGAGCTCGTTTTCAGGAAGGTCTAAGACAGAGCCATCATCTAATTCTACCTTAGAAGGCCATTCTATCTCAATTTCCTCGCTCATGAGTAGTTGTGAGGAGACTATGTGGCAATAAGAGATTTAATTCTGTCTGAGATGTACATTAGGGCTGTAGCATGAGCATTGTGGACTCTGTTGAGTACTTGGAAAAGCTTCGAGACTTCTTCTATAAACTTCTAGAACTCAACGATAGGCTCAAGGAGGCTGGAGAGGAACCGCTTGGTCCTAAGCCTCTACCTGAGTTTCCCATCGTGACTAAGCTCACATTCCCTCAGAAGGGCACGATCACCGTCAAGATAGGCTTCCCAACAATGGTAAAACGTGGAGTCATAATGGACGTGACTAACGAGGAACAGGCAGCAATTGCTGAAGATGCTGGTGCTGTAGGAGTCATGGTCCTGGACAAGCTGCCTTACGATGTGAGAAAGGCGGGAGGAGTTGCCAGAATGGCGGATGTCAAGGCTATACTGAGGGTCATGGAGACAATAACAATTCCCGTAAGTGCAAAGTGCAGAATAGGCCACTACATGGAGGCTAAGATTCTGGAGACCATAGGAGTAGACCTAATTGATGAGAGTGAGGTCTTGACTCCAGTCGACGAGCAGCATCATATAAATAAGTGGGAGTTCACTGTGCCGTTTGTTAATGGTGCACGTGATCTCGGTGAAGCACTCAGAAGGATTAGTGAAGGAGCCTCAATGATTAGGACAAAAGGAGAGGCAGGCACAGGAAACGTTGCAGAGGCTGTACGTCACATGAAGATAATTAACAGAGAGATCAGGATGCTGCGTGCACACGTGGACGATGAAGAGTACATCAGAGAGATGGCACGCAAATACCAGGTTCCCCCTGAGCTAGTCTGGCTAACAGCAAAGCTTGGTCGTCTGCCTGTTGTGAACTTTGCAGCAGGTGGCATAGCTACACCAGCTGATGCTGCTCTAATGATGTGGCTTGGCGCAGACGGAGTATTTGTTGGATCAGGAATCTTCAAATCAGAGGATCCGGAGGTACGTGCACAAGCTATTGTACTAGCTACATCGTACTGGGATGATCCAGAGACCGTAGTCGAAGCTCAGAAGATGGTCTCAGAGTCCAAGGCAATGATGGGCATAGATATAAGGAAGTTAAAACCTGAAGAGCTACTACAGCTACGCGGAGTCTAGCCTCTCTGCAATACCTGTAATACAGGTAAGACCTGTACTTTGCTACAGAACTGTAAGAGTAACATAGATAAGCATCTAAGATTCACCTCACTGAAGATTAATGCCGATCTCGGCAATAGTGTTTTGTCGACGTGATGAAGTTGATAAGATACGGACACTTTTTGAGAAGTTGCAGAATAGCAATTTCATAACAATAATAGGTGATTACCCATTCAGTGTAATACTACTTGTACCAACAATAATAGCAAAAATATTACTAAACTCCGTGTCCACTATAGCACAGGAACTGTTCAATCTGCTTCAACAGGGAAAGGATGTTCTTGTACTATCCCTCAGACTAAATGAGCGATGTTCAAGACTTCTCAATAAGATAAAGCTGAGAATACTCAAGACAATGTTCAAAATAATGTCAATATTTGTACCTGAGGCAAAGCCATATCTAGAGCATTTGAACATGATAGTATTGAAAGGAGATAAACTATCAGCAATTGTAGATTCGTTGCATAATGTATCAAACATAGGTAACCTAGGCCTGTCTACTAACGTAAGTATAAGTCTAAATGTTACCGACGACACTGTCAATAATGTAGGTGTGAAAGATTTTATAGAGCAGATAAAGAGTTACCTACAGTTCGCTGATTATAGACTTTTGAAGTTTCCATGTGTGGGTCTTATAGGAACTTTTGTTAATGTTGGAAGTCTTGTTGCACTTACAAGTCTAGGTGTACCTGTTCATGTAGCTGGAGCACTTGCTATAGAGCTCTCTGTGCTAAACAACTTTACACTACATGAATTATGGACGTTTAGAAGAAAGCGAGTATCAAGAAAGTTTAGAGATATTGTTGTGAGGTATTTCAAATTTAATTTTGCATGCCTTCTAGGAATAATAGTTAATTACGCGATGCTACTACTGCTTCACGCGATGTTTGGCGTACAGTACGCTTTAGCTGATCTTATAGGCATAGTATGTGGCTCAATAGTGAACTACCTGTTTAGTGACAACTTCGTGTGGTCTGTCAAGAAGATAACAGGAAGATAGACTATATGCTAACGTACGAAGAGCTAAATCAGAAACTTCGAGGAAAGATATTCTACATACTGTACGTCCTGTACGCAATATTCATACTTGGCACTGCTGTTAGTGGATGGAACTGGTACGATGTTCAGTGGTTCCTGAAATGGGTTCAATACGGCCCACTCTACTTCTACTATGCTCCAAAGTGCGCCTATTTTCCACTCACACCTCTGACATTCATTGCATTTTACAAGTTTGCAAAACTTCTGGTATCTACATTTCACCCAAGGATCCCAATATACACCATTAGGCTAGTCACGAAACTTCCTGTCGTAGTATCAGTCCTGTTGATAGCGTACATACTCTACAGGAAGGCCGGTCCCATACCTGCAATAGCATGGATGTTCACGTTTGCAACATACAGCAATGTGTGGGCTCTGCAGTACGATGTAGTCTCAGGACTTCTCATACTGCTAGCAGGGCTGTGCATACTTAAGGACAGGTACCTCGAAGCTGGTGCATGTATAGCATTTGCAACACTGTACAAACAGGCCTGCATAATTGCTGGACTAACACTCTTCCTTGCACTACTACTCACAGGTAGGAGAAAACAAGCACTTTACGCATTCATTGGTCTAGCAGTACCTCTACTCGCGCTTACGCTACCGTACCTAATTCTTGAGCCATGGCAGTTCATCTACAAGTCACTACTATTTCATGCTAAGCGTTTTCCACAGGATCTAAGCATTTGGAACATTCCTCAGCTACTCACCGATTATCATCACATGTACAAGACCTTCGTATGGCTATGGGAATACGTGTTCATTGGAGCATACGTAGCATACATGATCTTTACAGTATACTTCCTAAGAAAGAACTTTGATCAAAGAAAGCTTGCACTTGTAGTCGCTGGTTCACTCGTTCTACTTATTGCAATAAATAAGGTGGGCAATCCAGGTTATCTACTATGGAGTTTGCCACTTCTCATAATGCTAGTACAGGAGCCTCTATTCTACGTGATGTTAGCAATATCATCACTATTTGCATATATTGTATATCCATTCCTAATGTACGTGCCAGCAGTAATGTTGAATAAGGGTGTATTCATAGTCGAAGATCTGAAATACTGGCCCGCACGCAAACTATTTATCAAGAGTATAATAGGGCTACCACAATCGCTCGAAATGTATCTAACAAGACCAATATCACTGTACGAGTACAAGCTTATGAAATTCCTATACAAAAACTTTGGCTACTTCGCAACAGTGTGCGCCATAATGTATAACGCATTCCTAGGACTTGCGCTATACTACGTGCTGACAAGAGTAAGAAATTTAAAACATCCGAATCTCGAGACAAAATGAGCTATAGAGCCCCGGTAGCTCAGCCTGGTTAGAGCGGCCGACTGGTAATCGGCAGGTCCCGGGTTCAAATCCCGGCCGGGGCTCCACAGAACTTTTCGCAAAACACCTTCCTTCAACAAATCAGGCAGTTATAATCGCTGATCAGCCCCCGTTAGGCTTCATCAATCGTCAGAAAAGCCCCTCACTCATCATTCGAAACTACCCAACAGTAATAGACTTTCGATATTTAATGCCCTTCACAGGACAAACATAACAGCGTGACAAACATTGTAGTACTAGCAAACTGCTACTTTCCTGAAGGAATCGACATACAGGACCTAGAGAACGTGCTTAACTATGCTGGAGAAGTCGATAAGCTAATAATACTTGGAGACTTCCTAGACTTCCCAAAAAACGTTACAGATGACTTTATTCTTAAGTTAGAGAAGCCTCTCCATAAGCTATTCAATAGAATTGTACGATATGGCTGTAGAGACATAATATACGTTGTCGGTGATCGTGATCGCATACTTCAGGAAGCTGGACCACGACTCGTATCTAGACTATTCTCTACACGAGCACACATAGTTAGAGTATGTACATACCACGTAATGAACATTGGAGGGACACAAGCAGTGTTCAGTCACGGACATAACCAGATAAACATCGCAATAATGGAAGAGCTAAGTCCTGAAAAGACCGATGAGAAAGTACTCATAGATGCAGCACGTAGAGCCAGAAGAAAAGAAGAGGTTGCAGGACTTAGAGGAGCCTTGCCGAGAGAAAGCTGGTGGTTTGTAGGTCATACAACTCTACTATACATTGATAAAGAGTACAGAATAGTACATGTAGGCTATCTATCGAAGTTTCACAAGATTTCAGGATGTGGACCGTACACAAGCGGCATGTATGTTCCTGAAACACATCGAGGATTTGTTCTGATAAACTTAGAGAAGAAAACTATCGAACTTGTACACTACCCAGATTTCAGAATTGTTGATAAGATAAAGATATCCTAAGTTATACTATGTAGTAACTCAGCATCCCCTCTCTGACTTCTGCCTTAGAAGCAAGCATCTCATTAAGTTTACACAACTTCTCTATTGCCTTGCTTACCCTTATGGAAATATTTAACACACCTCTAACGATAGGGTGAATAAGTACCTCTAACTTACCTGCATGTATTTTGAGCGTGTCTCTCACAGTTTTTGCTTGAAATACTAGATTTATTGTAAGATTTCCTTCTGTATCAATTGTAAAGTTATAATCTACAAAATCCACAAGCCTAACCTCATCTAATATATTTTCTATTCTTGAAAGAGCTACAGGATCCGAACTCATTAAGAGAGCCTCAACTATCGAAGTATTTTGTAATGTTGTGTACATGCCATATGCTACGGAAATAACTGTTCTTAAGCACTCGCAAGATGATATTAGCTCCAATATTTTTCCTAATATTCTCTCGTTTATTCTTTCAGATATTATTGTTCTAATTACTTTTGGAGATGTTGATAGTGTATAAATGTTTCTTGTTAATGTTATGTAGCCGGCTATTCTGTTCTCTATAAATGGGTTTACAATATCTCTCGATAGTATTGATGTTATGAAGTCTTGAGCGTGCGGTGCGAGTGTTTTGAATATTTTTAATGTTAGTACTTTCTGTATTAATGACCTGTTCTCTTGTATATACTTGTCTAGTTGTTGTATAATCATCAGGTAGTGTGCTTATCTTGCGGATGCTGCAATTCTTTCTACTTCGTCCTTCTTTCTTATTGCGTAGCTCTTCGGATCGTTGTTTGCTGCTGCGATTATTTCATCTGCTAGGCACTCCTCGATTGGTTTTGGATTATTGAATGCGCACTGTCTTGCTCCTTCTGTTATCCATCTGATTGCTAGGTCTACTCTTCTCTGTGGTGCAACGTCTACTGATACTGGGTACGCAATACCGCCGTAGATTATTCTGGTGATTTCTTCTCTTGGCGCAGCGTTGACTATAGCATCAACGAGGACTTGGATTGGGTTCTTTCCAGTCTTCAGCCAAATTATGTCGAACGCTCTCTTCACAATATTGTAGGCCTTGTGCTTCTTTCCTGAGTTTCTGCCAGGATGCATGAGCTGGTTTATCAGTCGCTCAACAATCGGGATCTTTGCTTTTCCGAATCTCCTCTTCTGATATCTTCCCTCAGTGTGTGGTAGAAGCACTGGCTTGAGACATATGTATCTTCTCAGACCAGGATCGCGAACAATGACGTCCTCGTAGCTCCACTTTCCGAAGAGCTTGATGGGCTTGCCGTCCAGGGTCTTGAGATCTCTAGGACATTCCTCTATTATTGGTACTCCAGCAACCTCGTAGACTACTGACTCCTTGCTGAGCTGCTGACCTTTCGCAATCTCCTGTGAAGAGGACATTGACGCGTAGTCTCAGCCTTGACTTATATTCTTTTTGATACCACTGCTTTATGAACCCGGAAGTTTAGATGTGACTAAGATGAACGTCACGACAGTGTTTATTCTAGGACCAGCCGGAAGTGGAAAAACTACACTTGTCGCAAGCTTTGGTAAATATCTCGAAGATCAGGGACTACGCGTATGTTATGTGAATCTCGATGCTGCTGTCGAGGACTTGCCATACACTCCTGATTTTGATATCAGGACATACTACACTGTTGATGATATAATGAAGAAGGAGCGCGTGGGACCGAATATGGCACTCATAAAGAGCGTTGAGTATCTGCTAAACTATAGAGACAACATTACGTCATTCCTGAAAAATGTTCCAGAGCTCTATGATTATGTACTAGTGGACACACCGGGACAGCTAGAGCTTACGATATTCCACGACTCTAGTATACAAATAATGAAATTATTTACAGAAATTGGGAGAGCATGTGGAGTATTCTTGTTACCATCCGACATAATAAGGAATGTTAGAGACCTAGCATTCCTAAAACTAATGGCTCTTGCCGTAAGATATAGACTAGATGTGCCAATTGTCACAGCTATATCAAAGGCAGATATTAACCCAAACGTCGATAAAATAATAGAACTTGATATAGAATCTCCAGAGTTTCTCGATAAGGTAGAGATAGAGGGTGTTCAGCAGGATCTTGTACGAGAAATGTGGAGAATAATAAAGAAGCTAGAAAAGAGACAGAGAATAATCAAGGTGAGTAGCCTAACAGGACAAGGCCTTGAGGATCTGCATAGTCTAATATACGAGGTATTCTGCACTTGCGGAGACCTGACATAACAAGATTTAATAACCTAAACATAGCCAAGAGACACGTATGGCAAAGATAAAGCCACCAAAGCAGAGAAAGTTCGGAAAGGGAGCTCTCAGATGCCTAAGATGCGGAACACATGAAGCTATAATAAGAAAGTACGGACTAATGTTATGTAGAAGATGTTTTAGAGAAGTTGCAGAACAGCTTGGATTCAAGAAGTACTACTAAACAATTGCCCATTTCTTTCATAAACTCCTTCAATACTTAGAACTTTAGAATTAGTTTATGTTCTCGTTTCTCTATAATGAATCCGACAGTTTTTCAGTAACTTTCTATAAGAATTAGAACGCGATGATTAAGGAGATCAGCAATCCCTTGTCGATCATCTTTTCACCAGATCCGTAGTTCATCATTCGCGTGTGTATTCGTATGGAAAGTTTATAAGTAGTTGCTTTTCTTCGCCCCTTCTGATGAGTGAAGGAGCAGCACAGGCAGGAAGTGAGATTAGTCCTGAAATGATACTCGAGAAGGCTAAGGATATCATTGTTAGGCTTAGAGAGCTTGAGAAGAAGGTAGATACTGAAGATCCAAAGAAAGTCTATCAGGAGCTTAAGCAGATAGTTGGTGAGGCTAGGCAGTATGCTCTCGATAAGAGCATTGTGCCACTTGTGAGGAAGATCAAGGCTGCAATCATGAGGAAGTACCAGAAGCTTGCAAAAGAGAAGCTTAAAGCCTCACAGAAGACGTAACCGTTCGCGGTAAACTATGCCTGTCAGCTGTGCTAGATGGGAAAGACTGTACAACCACGCGCTTCAGAGTGGAAATAAGGAGAAGGCACTTGAGTTTAAGGAGAAGCTAGTAGAGTGCATAGTGTACTCACTGTGGCAACTTGTACGCGATAAGGAACTTAGAGAAGCTGCCGAGCTCATGAAGTATGGAAGAGAAGTATCCGAGAAGTACAACATACCTGAACTGAAGTTCCATCTTGACCTTATACAGGAGGAAATCAACAGGATTAAGGAGATCTACAGGAGAATTGGTAGAGGAGAGAAGGTCTAGCACTGCTCTTTCTCTACCTCACTCTTTAATTGATGCTTAGACACTATTCGTATACTCAGGAGACTTATCTATGGCCGCGTCTCTAATAGCTGAGAAGTGCGGCTGGAACCTGGAGAGAATTAGTAGGGCTGTAGAGCTTGTGCTTGATGCACTTATCAGAGGTTCTGTACCAAAGGCAGATGTTGAAAATTTAGCTCTTGTAGAACTTTTCCAATGCAGTGATAATTCTTGCGTACCTGCACTTGATAAAGACAGTGTTAGAGAAATAATATTAACGTACAAGGATACTCTAGGTAGCTACATCGAGAAGTTAGTAGGAAAGAATGACATGAATACTCTACTTGGACTGCTGCAGATGCTTTATGACTTATCTATTGAAGGTGTTTCAAAAATCGTAGATGATAAGGTACCTAGAGCATATAGTGGTGATAAGCTTCTCTTCGCACAGATTAACGAGATCCTAGCATCAATGTTGTATGCCGATCTTGAGTATGATAGAGCAGCAGAACGTTTTGATATTGCAGCAAATTATTATCGTGAAGCAGGTCAGGAAGACAGAGCACTATTTATGGAAGCTTTTCGTAATATTGTAAAGGCAGAGAAGTTGAAAGAAGAAGCGAGTAGACTTCACGAAGATAATAAACATAGTGAGGAAGAGGAATTAATAAAACAGGCATCGAGACTATATGCTGAATCTAGTACACTTTTCAGAAAGTGTAGTGCGACAATATCAGAGGCTCTTGTTAATGCAATATTAAGTAAGTGCGATGCCTATGAAGTACTTGCTAATTACTATTTCACACATGGGCAGGTAGACGAGGCAGAAAAATACTATAATCTCTGTATGAGCGAGCTACGCCTTGAATATGTTGGTCTGAGCGAGGAACATAGAAAACTTATAGAATTGAAAGAGAGAACGTGTCGTGCATTTGCTAGATTGTGCAGAGCAATAATTGAGCAGAAGATGGAGCTTTACGAAGAGGCTGGAGATGAGTTTCGAGAGCTTGTTAAGGAAGGTTATGTTGAGGATGTTATGGTTGAGCTTGCAGCTATTGCTTACAAGGGCGCTATAGATACTGCTGAGAATCTTGACGATATTTTGAGAGTATATCCAAAGTACATAGAACTTGTAAGTCTCTATACAGATAGGAGAATTCGCGAGAAGTATGGTGACTTCCTGAACTTTCTTAAGGAGCTTCGTGTTAGACCACTTGCATCGATCTCTAAGGACATTAGAATTGACGAGTACGCACTCAAGATGTATATAGCGTACAAGATACTGATTGATGTAGCTAGGCAACTTAACGTTAACACATCGATAGTTCCTGAAGTTCTTACGCTTGTCGCTGGTCTGGGTCTCGATCCTCTGACTGTGTCAGGTGCAGAACTGAGAATGGAAGTTGCAAGAACTAGTCTTGAAATAGATACAGCAAAGCTTGACCTGATATGTAAGTTATTGGACGAGTATCATAAGAAAGTAATGGAATTACTGTTCTCTTAACATACGTACAATTAACCTATTGTATAATCTCGAAATGTTCCGTCACTTGACACTAATCTTATGGTAACAACACTATGTTGTAATGTCTTTTCGTCTATTTCTAATCCTGCCTGTATGAGCTTGTATGTGTATGGTTTAATAGTGTAGTCTATACTCTTTAGTTCAAAAGCTGAACCATTTACTATTAATATTGCCTGAACTATCTTACAAGGTATATCTCCGGAGTTGTATACTATTGGGTCAAGTTCATACTTCGAGTTCTCCTCCTTCTTTATGATCACGTACACTATAGAAAAGCTACACTTTGGTTTTGATAATGTATTTATCATCGTGTTTGAGTATAGGAGTGCAAATACTACAATTATTGTTCCAAGTACTGCAGCTATCAGAGATAGGAGCACGGCACCAAGAACTTCACTTACACCTTTTCTGGCCATCGTAATTACGACATTTCGAAGGTTATTAGTCCTGCTCTGCTAAGTTTACACTAGGCGTTAGGTAATTAATAGCACCCACGTAGGAGAATTATCATGAAAGTTCTCATTGTACATCCTCACCTCGATCTTGTTGGTGGTAGCGAAAATTTGACGCGAATACTTATCTACGAACTGCTAGAGTACTGTCCCGAGTGTGAAATTGTTGTAGCAACACGCGCACGAAATGAGACGCTCTTTCCTGATAGACCACGACTTAAATTCTACTTCTTCAAAAAGTCAGGAATCTCTGTAAAATGTCCAATCGCAGGTAAGCTTATTGACCTAATGATAACATATGACGAGATTCTACACGATGAAGATCCTGATATTGCTCTAATAATGATACAGGAACCAGTGCACGCACTTCTATTGAAAACAATGCGACCTGGATTCAAAACTGCAATATACATTCACTATCCATTTGAGGAAGAGTTGACAGAGTCTAACTTGTTGAAGTTCTTCGAACTTTATAGATTTCCAAACATGTACAATGAGTACTACAAGTACGTAGACACGAGATTTGTGAACTCTCACTATACACTTAATGCACTATACAAACACTATCAGGTTGATGCAGATGTAGTATATCCTGCAGTAAGCTGGGTATATTTTGAGAATGAGCCAGACATATACGAGAAGAGATCAAATACTATAATAACTGTTGGAAGATTTGTTCCCCACAAGAGACTTGATGTTATGATTAGACTCTTCAGAGAGCACATAAAGCCAAGGATACCAGATGCTGAGCTTATAATAATAGGAATTCCAGATATTAGATACATGGATTATTATAGAGAGCTACAGAGACTAGCTGAAGAAACTGAGGGAGTTAAACTAATATCGGAATCTTTATCGGAGGAAGACATGATAAAATACTACAGGCTTGCTAAGGTGTATGTTCATTTGCGTATTGGTGAACATTTTGGAATGGCACCAGTAGAAGCAATGAGCCAAGGAGTAATTCCTGTAATACCTAGAGATAGTGGACTTGCAGAACTTGTTACCCATGGTAAAGATGGCTTTGTTTACGAGAATGATAGGCAGCTAGTAGAGTATGTACTGCATGTACTTAAGATGGATGATAATGAGCTAGCAAAACTTAGAAGAAGAGCAATAAGAACAAGCTACTACTTCACACCTTCAAGATTTGCAAAGGAAGTGTACTATCATGTGAAAGTTATTGCAGGACCAGGAAAGTAAGAATTTTAAAAATACAATAATTAGAAAGGCCAAGAGATTTCTAACTATTATATTAGGTGTATCATTATTAGTCCCTTGATTATGAATTCTGCTGCTACTGCTAGAAATACTATACCAAACACTATTCGTATTAGCCATACTGGCGTCTTTGGCACAAGTCTAGCACCTATTTGTGCTCCTACGGCTGTTCCAACTCCTAGACATATTGCTGCTATTGGTGCTACATAGCTTGCCTTCTCTATGGTTACCCTAAACAGGTTAGCAAGCCAGGTCAGGAATGGCTGCGTCTTGAAGAGTGCTGCAATAAATGCTATGCTGATAAACGATGGTAATGATGTACCTACAGCTAGCTTAACAGGAGCGTCACATAGGTATATGAACGCTGGAACAAGTGCATAACCTCCTCCTAGTCCTACTATACCACTTATTATTCCTATGAAGAATCCTATGAGACCCTTCTTCAGAGCACTGCCAGGAATATAGTTTAGTTCTGGACCTCTTC
>JAMOMD010000126.1 GCA_027068725.1 Thermoproteales archaeon
GTTCTAGCTCTGTTAGCCTCATATAGGTATGCTAAGAGTAGATTACCGTGGGGCTGATGATGCATGAGCGTGGCTGAGAAGTGATGTATCTGCGCCCCGTCTGACCCTCATATACTGGTTGAGAAATGATAAATAGCTCATGGTTTCAAGCTGAAACAATGTGGCTATTCAACACGTCAGTAGTGTCTAAGGTAGCTGACAAGCCGTACCGAGGATTTCCGTTTCATAATGCTGCATGCGTAGACGGTAAGCTCCTAGGCGCGCTCTGGGCGCTCTCGCAGATTCGTGATGCTCTTCCACTAATTCACGGCCCTGTTGGATGTAGCTGGCAGAGAAAGCTCAGCCTATCAGGATGTAGAATCTTCTACTACGTTCCCTGCACAGCGTGGACTAATGTTGAGGTCATATATGGAGGAGAGACTAAGCTTAGAGAAGCCATAGTTGAAGCCTACAGAAGGTACAGACCAGGACTAATAGCAGTCTTAACAACATGCGCCAGCGACCTGACAGGCGATGACGTTGCCGCAGTAGTAGAGACTGCAAGAAAGCTCGTGCCATGCCCAGTAATCTACAGCACTGGCTCAAGAGCAGGAAAGTTCAAGCAAGTCGGGTCACAGGACCTGTATCTTAGCATTGTTGAGCAGTACGTGATTCCAGTAGCTCAGGAGAGAAAGTACGTACCAGAGGAGAATACTGTGAACATCGTTACACTAGGTGGAAGGTATTGCAAGTCCTTTTTCACGGAGCTTGAGCCAGTATTGAGAAGATGTGGTATAAAAGTTCGAAAAGTATTTTTCGAAGGTAGGCTAGCGTCTGAGCTTCCTGAGCTTGCATGTGTTAGTATGAACATAGTACCATATCCTAAATTGTGGGCTCAAGAACTTGAGCATAAGCTAGGTGTTCGTCAGTTTGTAGTTTTTGATCATTATTCAACTAATCTCACGAGGCAGTTTCCTCTAGGTTTTGAGAATGCTAAAAAGTTAATATTAGAGATTTGCGATAGGCTTGGGGTTTCAGGAGCCGACAAAATCATTGAAGAGTTCTATAGTTGCATGCTTGAGAAGTTGTTTAGAATTAAGAAGATGCTCCAAGGCGTTAGTGTAGCAATTGAGAGAGACTGGGGTGCTGGTCTCGTGCTTGCGATTGAGCTTGGGCTTAATGTTAAGATGCTTGTATTTGATACAAAATTAATGAGACTTCGCGGACTTAGTGATAGAGCTATTGAGGACATTATTAATAGAATGGTAAAGTATGCGAGAGAGCATGGTCAAGATCCTGAAGTTGTGACTGATCCTGACCCTTGTAGGCTAGTTGAACAATTGAAGAGAAGATCTGTGAAATTAATATTGTGTAGTTACTGGTCTCCGCTTCAGCTATATGAGAGAAATGGCCTAGTGACTATATCTGCGAGAGAGCTCTCGCTATTTACTGAGTTTGGTGTTACTCCTGTTATTGAGGCAGGGTTGAAGATTGCTCAGCGTGTTAGACAGGGACCAGCCGCGAGACCACTAATGCCACTTGCTGAGATGGGGCAGGAGCTGCCTTACTTATGTGAGCCTTGGAGTAGTCTAGTCACGCTATTTCACCTGAACCGATGGTGAGACCATGACCATGCTAATTGAGCCTACTCAAGACTGCAAGCTGCTAGGTGCTGTACGTGCAGTTACTGGACTTGAGGATGCTGTCCTGATAGTTCACGGTAGGCCAGGATGTCATAGTGGCATGCTTGCTCTTCAGGCATTCACTAGCTCGCATAGGAGGATCAATGTCGTTTACAGTGGTCTTAGGAGTGAGGATATGATCTATGGTGGCGAAAAGAGACTACTAAACGCAATACTTAACACATACAAAATTATGAAACCTAGACTTATCGTAATTGCAGTCACAAGTTCAACAGGAATAATGGGCGATGATATTGAGGGAGTCGTACAGGAAATAAAGGAAAGGCATGGTGTAGATGTGCCCATTTTCGTAGTAAATGCCTGTGGTTATTCTGGACCTGAGAGTCTCGGCTATGAGGAGGTCATGGCGAAGCTTGCTGAGCTTGTCTGCAGAGCTGAGGACAAGGTTAGGAATAGTGTGAACATTGTTGGCTTTCATCCTGATGAGCCTCACTGGATGGGTGATCTACAGGAAATTCGTGATGTATTGTCGAGATGTGGAGTGAAGATTAATCTTGTACTATCCTGGTGCAGTGTTGATGATATTAGGAAAGCTGCACGTGCAGAGCTCAACATCTGCCTAGGTGGTGATGGTATAAGCTTCTGTAAACGTCTTCAGGAAGAACACGACGTTCCGTACGTTATTATGCCGTACCCATATGGCAGGACTGGGCTAGTGAAGTTCTTGGAGTCTATATCTCATGAGCTCTCTATAGATGTTGATTGGAAATACATTGAGAAGCTCGAGAAGCAGGTCGAGGATGTGCTAAGTAACTACTTCACTTATGTTGATAGCGTGTACGGTAGTCTAAGTGCAGTCCTTGTCGGAGATTCGTCTAGAGTATTCCACCTTGCTGATGTGCTTAAGGATGAGCTCAGCATGACTATTGGGCTAGTATGTGCGAGACAGAGTACC
>JAMOMD010000127.1 GCA_027068725.1 Thermoproteales archaeon
GTCGAGATTCTCAACTCCGTAAACTGAGACCTTGTTAAACGTCTTGATGAAGGTCTCAAGCTCCTCCTCTAGCTCTCTTAGCCTTGACTTAAGCTCCTCGTGCTCTCTCTTGACTAAGCTAAGTGCTGAGCTTACATCACGCAGATAGTCGACAGGTATCTCAACGACTACTCCATCTCTTGCAATAGTCTTAACATCAAACTCTGGCGGCACCTCGAACAGGATGACAATCTTCACGTCCTTCTCAGCAGTCTCAACTACGTGAGGTACCTTTGCAAGTACCTCAGTGTTCAGCGTGCCCTTAACTGCAACAAGCTTCACCTTCAGTGCCGCAACTTCGAACTTCTCGATCTTTCTCTTGTGCAGTGTCTCAAGAGCAATCTGCATTACCTCATTCTCCTCTAGCCTCTGCTTTGTTGCCTCGATGTTCTTCCTCAGCTCATTTAGCCTTGTCCTGACTTCCTCTCCTTCAGGAATTACTGTGTCTGTGTACTGTCTAACTATCTGAGTAATAGCATTAGCAACCTCTAGGACAGTGTACAGTCTATCACGAATGCTCATCAGGTACCTGTACACTTCCTGATTTAGCGACTCTAGCTTTCTCTCAAGCTCAGCAACTCTAGACTTCACGGCTTCTGGTGTTGCTGCTTCTCTCGGTAACTGAATTGGCGCCTTGTTGAATACTCTATAGACGCCCTCTACAGTATCCTTCAGCCATGCAGGATAGATGACCATTGCGAGAGGCTTCTCACCCTCAAAAATCATTACCTGAACATTGTGCAGCTCCAGTGCCTTCCTGAAGTCTGCAACTTCTCCTGGCTCCAGTAGGACAAGGTCAACTCTTATGTGTCTAAACTGTGGTAATGCAATTGCGCCAACTCTCTCAACAACCTCAAGGTACCTCTTCAGTGTCGTCAGCTCTGACGATACTTCTGTTATGGTTGACATGTACTGGCCTATTCTTGTCATTATCTCAGAGCCTTCCTCAGTGACATACCTCACCATGTCACTGAACGTGGAGAACCTGACCGTGATAGGCGTCTCAGGTGGCGGTATGTTGTATGTCTGTATTGCCTTACTTATCTCCTTAGCAATCTCGTCACATCTCCTGACTGCGTCAGCTACTTCAGGTGGTATGTGTGGTGCAGGTATCTCAGGTGGTCTTGGCGGTAGCATGACGTAGCCAAGCTCGCCAAGCTTCGCAATGACGTCAAATGCCTGCCTTGCTGGCAGCGCTATTCTATACTCTGCAATCCTCTCAAGAGGCACGTTTAAGCATGATGAAGAAGCATTTTAAGAATTAACACGGCTTAAAAATACAGGAAGTAGCGACACACGAAATATTGTAAAATCTTGCCATATCAAATACACGCGTCATGAGCATTGGTCTTAGCAGTGGAGGAACACACGGCTTCTACCTATCGATGATGGGCATAATAGGCCCAAAGGTAAGAGGCGCACGCGCCAAGCTTCTGGGCAAGGATAGGCTGCGCGCAGTCATATTTGCAGAATCTCTCGATGATGCTCTCGGTGTTCTTCGAGACACAATTTACAGGTCAGCAGTCGAGAAGATTAGCAAGGAGACTTCCCCTGAGGAGGTCACTAAGGAGTTCAAGACAGTCGTCATCCAGAACCTTGTCTCACTAGCAGCAAGCTGCCCAATGCAGGCAAGGAACCTGCTCGTGGCTTACCTGATGAAGTTCGAGATTGAGAACATTAAGGTAGTTGCAAAATGTCTACATGAGGGTAAGGAGAGAAGAGACATTGAGCGTCTAGTAAACACGTATATCGCAGAGATTCTCGGAAGAAGACACGTCCTCACATACATTCTAGGTGCAAGAGATCTAGAGGATCTAGGCACTAAGCTGAGAGAGCTATTTCACCCAGCTGCTGAGGTGTTTGAGCACATTGTTAGACTAGTCAAGTCGAGACCACAGCTTGCCACATGTATTATAGACACGATGTTGGACAGAGTCTACATATCTAGGCTGTATACAGTTACGACATCAATACTGATGCATGACAATAGTGCTACCGAGGCCGTGAATGCTATAGCAGACTTCTACAACATTAGTCTACTACTACGTGCAAGACTCTGGAACTTGCCACTCGACGTTGTACAGAACTTCTACGTACCCTACGGTAACGTTGGAAAGAACTTCACAAGACTATACTCAGAGCCCATAGTCAGAGTACTTGAGGAGCTCTCGACAAATCCGATGATCTCGGCACTTCAGACAATGGTCAAGGTAACTGAGCTTGAGCAAGTTGTTCCAAAGCTATCACTTGCACAGTACAAGGCAGCGTACACAGTTGCGTCAAGTATAATCTCCAGATATAGTGCAGCCTCGCCAGGAGCTGCACTAATGATAGCACATGTTCAGGATCTGGAGGCAGAACTTGTGACAGCGGTAATAAGATGCTTCATGGAAGGTGTGTCGAAGAGCTTGATAAGATCGCACTTTGGACTTGTACTATAGTCCTAGTACTTTTTCCTAACAATATTTTCTATAGGAATTCTCTGTTCGAGCCCTGCAAGCGAACTCACATCCTGAATAAGGACTCTCTGCTTCTCG
>JAMOMD010000128.1 GCA_027068725.1 Thermoproteales archaeon
GTATTTAGCAGCTTCTACATGTTGTATGATATGCTTAATCTGTCCTGAGTAGCAATGTGTGCGTGATGGGGCGGGGGCGGCTCCTTCATCGAAACCATTCTTAGGGTCTCTCAGGAGCCAGATGTACGAGAACTGTTTAGGATATTAATAGCTTAGTCTATTTTCAGATCAGCTGTCCAGGTGTTCATCATGTTTGTCAGTTTAGGGGATAGTCATCATGATGAGAACGCCTAGCGCTGAAGATGATGAAGAGACTACAAACTGATAGCTAGCTCAGTTCCGGGAGGATTTCCTCACCTGTCAGATCCCGAGGTATTTCATCACTGTGTTACAATGTTGCGACAAGGTTTTAAGACGTGCCTTATCGTGTGCCCAATGGTATTTCGCGAGAAGCTTCCTCAGGGTATTGTAGTCACGTTTAATGATGTCATACTGCTTCCAGGGTACACTGAGGTCGATCCTGTCGAGGTCGACGTCAGGACACGCGTCTCGAGAAATGTGTGGATTAACGTGCCCATAGTATCGTCTCCCATGGATACTGTGACGGAACACGAGCTTGCAATTCAGCTTGCTCGTCTAGGAGGAATTGGCATTGTGCACAGGAACTTGAGCACTGATGAGGAAGTAGAGATGGTGCGCAAGGTTAAGGAGGCTCCTCCTTACCCTGTCTATACCTTCTGTCTAGATGCATCACAACCTGCACGTGACGCATTATCAGCAATGAGAGAACTTGCTGTTGATGCGATACCTGTTGTTGAGGCTGGAAGACCTGTAGGTATTGTCAAGAAACTAGATGTGCTTCGCAATCCTGATGAACCAGCATGCAAGCTGTCGAGAAGACCAGTGATAGCAACTGTGGATGAGAATCCTGAAAGGTTGAGAAGACTGATGCTGGAAAATGACGTTGACATAGTTGTGCTAGTGGACTCTCAGGGACGTTACATGGGCTTTGTTACTGTGTGGGCACTAGAGTACCAGAGACCATTTCTGCCCTGCCTAGACAGTGAGGGAAGACTGAGAGTAGGTGCTGCAATATCGCCATTCGACAAGGAACGAGCACTCAAACTAGACAAGTATGCTGATGTCCTTGTGCTTGATGTTGCAAATGCTGCCCATGAGAAAATCTTGACAGCACTCAAGAGTATCGAGAAGGAAATAACCGCAGATCTCGTAGTTGGAAACTTGGGAACTTACGACTCCACGATTAGAGTCTTGACAAAGCTTGAGAAGATTGATGGTGTTAGAGTTGGCATAGCAAGTGGCTCAATATGTAGCACAGGTGTCGTTACAGGAGTAGCAGCACCTACATTATGGGCTGTTGCTCAAGTAGCTGATGCACTTCACGATCAAGGAATTGAGATACCTGTAATCGCTGATGGTGGCATAAAGACGCCAGGAGACGCTGTTAAGGCATTTGCAGTTGGGGCATGGTGTGTGATGCTTGGAAGAGTACTAGCTCAAGCACATGAGTCGCCGAGTCCAATCATAGCTGTTGGAGAGAAGAAGTACAAGTACTACAGAGGAATGGCAAGTCCTGGAGCCAGACAGAGAAGATACGCAATTGATCGGTATAGCAGAAAGGTGAAGGACATATACGAAGGAGTAGAAGGACTTGTACCATACGCTGGCCCGCTGGAGAACATTGTGAAGGAATTTGTGAGTGGAATACAGGCAGCAATGGGGTACATAGGTGCGCGAAACATACCTGAATGTTGGGAAAAAGCAAAACTAGCACTAGTCACAGTGCTCGGGAGAAAGGAGATTGAGCCACATAGCATCAGACTAGAGCTATAATCACGCTGTGATGAGACCTAAGGAGCGCTGAACATTGATGAAGGTACGGGTGGCTGAGCAGGAAAAAGAGTAAGGAAATTAAACTACGTGGACATTACTACAACTGCCCCAGCACCCTACGAGTGGCCTAGATGGCCTCGATGAGTAGGGGGAACCTAGCCCCCGCCGCTGTCCCTACATCATCATTGTAGAATTCTAGTCTTCTCCACAGCGATGATGTACCTTACGGGCCCTGATACATGATGACTTCCCACGAAGCTGATAACCCTCTACGCTAGACATGCCTATATTCGCTAACATACAAGCTATCACTATTACATTAACAAGTTGTTGAAGGACAGCTGAGTGCGCAGAAACATAATGTTTATAATTCTTGAGGACTCCCTATCTCGTCCGGTCTTGGTCATGGCAAAGTTTGACTCTATCGAGCTGGGGATTGAGCTGTTTAGACAGGGTAGGCCTGTGCTGATATACGATTCTGATGACCGTGAAGGAGAGGTCGACATTGTCTATCCTGCAGAGGTTGTGACACCTGACGATATTGCACTAATGCGACAGATGGCTGGAGGTTTGATCTGTTTTGCAACAAGATACGAGATTGGTCATGTTCTTGGTCTTGAGCTACAGACAAGAATCCTGAAAAAGCTTAATGGGCTCGCTGACTTAGTTAAGCTTCCAAGTTATGGAGATGAGCCAGCTTTCTCACTATGGGTTAATCATGTCAAAGTCAGGACAGGTATAAGAGATACCGATCGTGCACTAACAATTAGAGAACTGTCGAGAATCGTCAAGATGATTCAGGATGGAAATGTCGAGCAGGCACGTAGAGAGTTTCTAGCAAATTTCTACTCGCCTGGTCATGTACCTATCCTACTGGGACGCGTTGGTACCAGATACGGACATACCGAGCTCTCTCTTATGTTAGCTGAGCTTGCAGGTTGTACACCAGCTATAGTACTATGTGAAGTGCTTGGATCTAGTAGAGAGGCAGCAAGCGTAGACGAGTGTAGAGAACTTGCGAGAAAACTCAACACTGTCCTACTTGCAGGAAGTGACATAGTTAAACTCTACGAGCAGCGTATGAGGACATGAGAATAGGAATAGTTGATACAACATTCGCACGTGTTGACATGGCTAAGTATGCCATAGAGGAAATTCAGAGCCTTGTTCCACGCGCAGAAATTGTTAGACTCACAGTCCCCGGATTCAAAAATACGCCATGGGCAGCACTCAAGCTTCTACGTGAGAAAGAGTGTGAAGGTGTTTTAGTCCTAGGATGGATAGGTAGGTCTCTAACCGATAAGATAACGTACGCTGTAGCCTCGATGGGTCTAATTCTAGTACAGCTCGAGACTGGCAAGCCTGTAATAGACGTGACTGTGCACGAGGACGAGGCAGAAAGTGACGTTGAGCTACGTAACATAGCTATAGACAGAGCTAGAAAGCACGCACGTAACCTAGTGCTCCTACTTCAGGGAAGAGACCTCACAAAATTTGCAGGTAAAGGACTCAGGCAGGGAAGACCTGACGTTGGTCCAATACTTGAGGATCTCGGCGACAAGTACATAGAATGGTAATTAGAACAACTAGGCTAGTTTAAGAAGACCCAGAGAGTACAGAACAAACCTTCCCTTATCCATGTCAGGAGCATACTCACCTAGCAACGTTATTCCAACCTTCTGAGCATACTCAGCAGCATCACAAGTAACATAACTTGTCGTGACTACACCAACAACTCTCGACACAGTCAAATAGCCAAGCAATGAGGCATCTACCGGAGCATCTGTCACTACAAGCACATGTTCAAGCATTGATCTACTTCTGTAGATTAGACCAACAATCTTATAGAATAGCGCATCTAAGTTATAATCATCTATAACTCCGATTGTGCAGCTCCTGTCGAGATTATACACGATTGCAACTGACAACTTATCCCAGGTTTTTCTATAGTCAAGCTCTCTCACAAGCTTATCAATGAGTGAAATATTCACTGTACGTTCTTCTAAAAACACTCTAGGGGGATATTCATACTTATTGAAAGAGAGTACATTAATAATGTATTCACATTTTTCTGATTGAAAAACATGAACACTATCAGGATTGTATCCTAGAACTATTGCATATCCTTGTCCAAGAAGCTCCAGATCCTTAGGTATAGTTCTGAGATGCGAGTATTCTAGTCCATTTATGAGGAGAGTACAGCTGCAGGTTCTGAGTACGAACCTCTCTTCCTGTGTCCACTTTCCCTCATAAAAGCATGTGACTACTCTTTTCTCAACATGGTAACACATTTTGAGAGAAACTATTAGGAGAAGCTTATAAGCAAGGAGGCTTTCTCAAGAGCTGATTACCATGTTCTCTCCAGCAATATATGGATACGATAGAGCTATAACAATATTTAGCCCTGAAGGCGAGCTGTACCAGGTCAGGTACGCTGGTGAGGCAGTTAAGAAGGGCTGGTCAACAGTTGGCATCAAGTGCAAGGAAGGTGTTGTCTTGGCAGCAGAGAAGAGGAAGATCAGCCCACTGATAGATCTTGAGAGCGTAGAGAAGATCTACATGATAGATGAGCACATAGCGGTTGCACCTTCAGGACTTCTGGCTGATGCTAGAGTCCTGATAGAGTACGCTCGTCAGGAAGCTCAGATTCACAGATTACTATATGACGAGCCGATAGATGTTGAGTACCTTACCAGGAGAATAAGTGACCTAAAGCAGATATACACACAGCATGGTGGAGTAAGACCCTTCGGTGCAGCGCTGATCATAGGTGGAGTTGATAGACATGGGCCAAGGCTGTTTCAGACAGATCCAGGAGGAATATACTTTGGCTACTATGCAACAGCTGTAGGTTCAGGCGCATCTACCATACTCGACTTCTTGGAGAAGAACTACAGGTACGACATGACGATTGACGAGTGCATAAAGTTGGCAGTCTCAGCCCTGAGCAAGGTCATAGACACTCTAGAGGTTGATCGTGTAGAGATCGGCGTCATAACAGTCAAGGAGCGAAAATTCAGGAAGCTTACACCAGAGGAGATACAGAAGATCATTGAGGAGGTAAAGCGCGAGCAGAGATAGCATAACCTCTAAAACCCTAATTTTAGGAACTTGCTTCTAGGAAGAGAGCAATGACTCGAAAGGTTGCTATAGCAAAGTATGATGCTAAGGGAGAGCACTTCGAGATTCTAGTAGATCCAGATCTTGCACTTGAGTTCAGGCTTGGCAAGTCCATTAGTATAGACAAGATACTCATCTCGGACACGGTGTACAAGGACGCTAAGAAAGGTCTCAGAGCAAGTGAGGCAGCTCTTCTGAAGGTATTCGGAACTACGGACATAAAGAAGATAGCTGAGAAGATTCTCAAGGAGGGAGAGCTTCCACTAACTGCTGAGCAGAGAAAGCGTTTGATAGAGCAGAAGAAGAGGCAGATCATTGAGTGGATAAGCAGGAACTGTATAGATACTAGAACAAAGACTCCTGTACCACCTCAGAGAGTTGAGAATGCGCTTGAGCAGGCCGGTGTTGCAATTGATCCATTCAAGTCAGTTGAGGAGCAGATAAACAACATCCTGAAGGCACTTCAGAAAGTCCTACCAATAAAAGTAGCACTAGCACACATCGAGGTTAGAATACCTCCAGAGTACTCGCATAAGGCAAAGAATGCACTCGCAAAGATGGGCAAGGTCATAAGCGAGAAGTACGAGAGTGACGGCTCGCTATTGCTTAAGCTCGAGATACCTGCAGGACTTCAGGATAGCCTAATTGCGAAGGTAAACGAGCTCACACGTGGCGAGGGCGAAGTAAAGATAATAGGAGTATTCACCTAAGCCAACATCGATGCCACTCTACGTCACTAATAGGCAGATAGTGCTGCCGGGCGATCCAATAGCTACAAGAGATTACCATGTGACAGGTGCAGTATACTGGGAAGGAAACTGTGCCTATGCATCAACAGTCGCGCTGATAGATATCAAAGGAGAGAAAGAAGTTAACGTAATACCTCTGAGCGGCACCTACAAGCCAAAGCCAGGCGACATAGTCATAGGATACGTAACTGACATACTCGTGACAGGTTGGGAAGTTGACATAAAATCACCGTACAAGGCATACCTCCCGATTCAGGAGGCAGTTCTAAAATACGTAGACATATCAACAACAGACCTCAGAACATTACTAGACATAAATGACGTTATTCTAGCACGTGTAATAGATTTTAATTTAGCCTACGAGATGCCTGTAACATTAACAATAAAAGAGGCAAAACTTGGAAAAATAACAAGTGGAACAATCGTAGAAATACAAGCAGTAAAAGTACCACGCGTTATAGGTAGAAAAGGATCTATGATAAACATGTTCAAAGAAGAGCTAAACTGCGATGTAATAGTAGGCCAGAATGGACGTGTATGGATTAAATGTCCAGACGAGAGAGATGAGGCATTTCTAGCACAGATAATTAAACTTATAGAAGCAGAAAGCCACTTACCTGGTCTAACAGAGAAGGTTAGAAATTTAATAAGAAGATACAAGCTAACCAAAACGTAGATGCTTAAGATTAGAAGCATAATATTAGACATTGACGGAACACTAACAGAGAGTAGAAACACCGAACGCTTAAGCACAAAAGCTATTGAAGCTATTAGAAAACTTCTCGATACTAACAAGATTATAGAGGTTGGTCTCGCAACAGGTAACAGTCACATAGTAGCAATGACCTTAGCTCGATACATAGGTCTAGATCTGTCTAGAAGTCCAATAATATCTGAGAATGGATGCATCCTCTGGTATAAAGGAACCCGATATGAGCTCTGTGCAGAATACAAAGAACTTCTAGATCTATCAAGAGAGCTGATAGTAAAGAACTTGAGTGATTATGTTAGAGAAAGTTATCAGAATGAGTACAGAAAATTTGATTACGCATACTACGTTAAGCCAGGACACAGTCCTGAGACAGTTATAGAGCTAATGAACAATTTACTAAAACAAAACGGTCTTGAAGAAAAATTAAAAGTAGTATACAGTGGATATGCAATTCATATTCTGCCGAAAGACGTTGATAAAGGTAGTGCGGTGAAGTTGTATAGTAAAGTCTCAGGAATACCTATTGAAGAAATCGCGGCAGTAGGCGATAGTGATACTGATATTCCTCTTCTTGAGGCAGCGGGAATAAGAGTAGCCGTATCGAACGCTACAGAAAATCTTAAGAAAATAGCGAACATAATTTTGTCAAAACCAAGTGGTGAAGGAGTTGCGGAGTTTATAGAAAAGTTTGTTTTAGTTTAAGAAACTTGTGCCATGTTTGATATTTATTGTGTGTGAGAGTTCGAGTATTTTGCTATATCTCTATAGAGCCTTAACCATGTGTATATGCTTTCTCCCCCTGCTACAAATTTGTTTCTAATTAGCCTGTACACGGTTGTGTATCCTTTGAATACAAGGTACGCGTAGTATGCATTAATTTTTGCTCTTATGACATTTAACTTGTTGCTATCTGCCTGTAAAAGTGCTAGATGATATGCATATTTTTCTTTTATTTCCTGTGGGCATTTTTGCCAGGTTTCGCATAGTTTTTCTAGAAAGTTTACGAACTCTTCTAGGTAATTATTGTACGGGTGTCTTATCGTATTTTTCAATAATTCTCTAATATTCTCTTTCCAATTCTTGACATGTGTTTTAGTTGACATGTTCTGTAGTTGAAAGTTTTATTTATAAGCATTACCATGTCCGCTTTAAGTCGCTTACCTATTTCTATGAATTTCTTGTTTTGAGTTAGTGCAGTTACTTTTATTTTCCTGTTAGGTGTAGTTAGCGTAGTTGATGAGCACCGCCCTCACTGATCCTGAAGTGATGATCCACGTAAACGCTGACTAATGTACCTGAGTGGATAATGACTAAATTCTGCTGTACAGCACCTGTTAAGCCTGTATGAAGGATGAGATAACTAGAGCACTAGTCAAGTATGGACTCGAGCTGAAGTTTGAGGATATTCCAGAGGATGTCGTTCGAGAAGTCAAACTCAGGATCTTGGACTCTATCGGTGTCGCGCTGCCAGCCTACTTTAGTGAACCTGTCAGTATACTGAGACAACTACTTGCAGAGCTGCATTGTTCATCAAGCTACTGCACGCCTTACCTTATGTCTCGAGAAGCAGTGCCTCTTGACTGGGCTGCTCTTGCCAGTTCTCTCATGATACGTTACCTTGACTTCAATGATACGTACCTATCAAAGGAGCCTCTTCATCCAAGTGACATGATTGGAGGACTGCTTGTAGTTGCATCACACGTTCACGCATCAGGAAAGGAGTTCCTAACTAGCGTAGCTCTTGCATACGAGATAGGTTGCAGATTGTGTGATTGTGGCAGTCTAAGATTGCATGGATGGGATCACGTTAACTACATACTAGTTGCTACGACAGTTGCAGCAGGTCGATTAATGAAGCTTGACGAGAAGAAACTTGCTGAAGCTATCTCTATCGCATGTGTAAGTCATGCATCGATGAGACAGACCAGGGTCGGCGAGTTAAGCCACTGGAAAGCAGTAGCAACAGCAGACTCGGTACGCCACGCAATTTACGCTTGCATGCTTGCCAAACACGGAATGACAGGGCCTGATAAACCATTTACGGGCGAGATGGCGTTCATTAGACAGCTACTCTCAGGTGAGTTTGATCCTAAGCCAGTACTTGAACTAGAAAACTTGCCAAAACCTACAAAGGTCAGGCAGACCATAATAAAGCACTTTCCTGTAGAGATTCACTCGCAGACTGCTGTTGAGGCAGCACAGGAGATACGTGCAAGACTCGGCCCACTCAAGGCTGAGGATATTGCAGAGGTTGAGATAGGCACTTTCAAGACAGGGTACGACATAATTGTGAAAGATCCTGAAAAGTGGGATCCAAAGACAAAGGAAACGGCAGACCATAGTCTCCCCTGGATAACAGCAACAGCACTATTGTACGGAGAGGTATGGCTTGAGCACTACGAGCCAGAGAGAATACGTGATCCAGCGGTGCTGGATCTCCTGAAGAGAACAAAAGTGTACGTGGATTCGGAAATAGATAGACTATACCCAGAGGCAATACCAAACAAGGTCAAGGTCAGGCTAAAGGATGGACGTGAAGAATGCGTAAGAATAGACTATCCGAAGGGACATCCTAGAAATCCAATGTCCATAGAAGATGTGAAGCAGAAATTCACGAGACTCGCAAAACCATACTTAACTAGAGACAGGATGGAGAAGATAGTTGAAACAATACTTAATATGGAGAACTTGCAGGATGTGTCAACATTTACAAAGATGTTGGTACTATAATTTCTCACTTTTTAACAGACTCCAAGACTTTCTGCAGTAGTTTTGGCAGATCCTTCTGCTCTACCCTATATTTTGCCTTTAGATTACTATTTCGGTTCTTGTCGTGAATAACAGCTACAGAAACTTCAACCTTCTCAAATGCAGGATTATCATTTTCAGAATCTCCGAGATACATTATTGGCTCACTAACCTTCAGTAAGTCCTTCAGTAAGTCTACTGCATGTCCCTTATTTATGTTGATGCTAAAAATGTCAATAAATGGATGCCCAACATATTCTATTATGTATAGTCCTCTCTTTCTAGCTTCTTCAATAACTTTACTAAGTTTCTCTTTATCAACATGTCCCTGAAGTCTCCAGTCAATACATATTCCTGCTAGTGTTGTCCCAACCCACTTCTCTTCAATAAAGACACTATTTCCAAATAATTCTCTTGCAAGGTTTAGGATTTCCTTAAGATATCTCTCCTTCTCGTAAACTTCACAAGGTACAAATCTTCGCCCATCTCTCAGCACAATCTCGATGCCATTAGTGCATGCCCATGCATGAGCAAACTTCTCTGTTCTAGGTTTTATGAAAGCGTATGATTTTGTTGTGACTATTGCTATAGGTATGTACTTCGATATCTCCTCAAGGATTGGCTCTACTTCAGGAAAGACTCGAGACTCCTCGCGAGATACATCTACAGGAGATATTGTCCCATCATAATCTGTGAATATTGCATTTACTTTACAGGGTATACCCTCGACCATTCGCGTTAGAATACTGAATTAGAATATACATATTACTCAGCATGTATGCTCGACACTGGATTCAAACCACATCACGAGATTGTTGAGGTCGAACCAATTGTTGCAGTGCTAGTAGTGAGTAATAGACTATTCACCGCTCTTGTGAGAGGAGAAGAGCCGCAAGATGAAAGTGGTATGCTTGCAGTAAAGATACTTAAGGAGAATAGTATAGAGAAAGTATGCAGGTTAATAATACCAAACGACAAGGTAATTATACAACGTTACATTCAGTACCTATATGAAAAGTTTAACATTAATACCGTGATAACAGTTGGAGGAACAGGACCTTCAGCACGAGATCAGACAGTAGATGCAGTCCGTGAAATAGCAGACAAAGAGCTTCCAGGATTCGGCGAATTATTTAGAAGATTAAGCGAGAGAAAACTTGGACCGCACATAGTACTTACACGTGCATCAGCCTTCATATACAAGAAGTGTGTTGTATTCTGCTTACCAGGATCGCCAGATGCTGTTCAACTAGCGTTAAGGGAAATTATACTACCAACTTTAAGACACATACTGTCAGAATTGTATAGATGATGAACTAGATCTGTAGAATCGATAACCTATCAACAACCTTTCTTACAGATGTTCTCTTAAGCTCCTTTGAGAGATCTTCAAATTTCTCATAAGGCGTTAATAGGAGAACTTCATCTATAACGCCCTCTCTGATAGCTTGTGCTACACTGTTTAGAAGTTTCCTAAGTCTCTGACTAGACTGGAATATCGATTTTGTAAGTTTCTTAACACCAACTCTAGAATATCCAACGGCCATTAAATCAAACATATACGAGCCTTCGATTATGTTTCTGAATACTATGTATCCTCTATTTACGAATGTTCTCCATATTTCGAACAGTGTACTTTCGTATCTATCGACAACGTATTTGAGATAGTGAACACCGTGTTCATCAAGCTCGCGTTCAAGTCTTTGAATATCAGGTACAAACACTATCTTATCTTTTGTAATATTATCACGTGTTATAGTCATTACAAATACTGGAATGCCCTTTGACTTTAGTCTAGATGATTTGTATAGAGTAACCTTATCGTGCTTCTCTGTTCTTATTAAAATAGGCAGATATTTTCCATAATACTCAACAAGAAGATCGACACGAGTACTATCAACAAGTGGTCTAATGTGAACAGAGTATCCGAGTCTCATTAGCTGGTCACTAACAATGAAGTGTATCAATTTTCTAATCTGTCCCCAGCCATACTTCTGCTTGTATTTTTTCACATTGTCTATGTATATTCTATTAAGTTCTGGCATCAGTATTTGCTGAATATACTTCAGTATTATCTCTCTGGAAAGATTCTTAATTTGTCTAAGTTCTCGAACAGCCTCTGATAGAAGTCTGTGAGGTACTCTATCTATGCTATAGTACTCTCTCAGAACCTCTAGAATCTCCTCTCTAAGCGTCTTCTCTTCTTCACAGCGAGCCATCTCTTACCTTCTCTCAAGTGTTCTACTGTTGGCTTAAAAACCGCTATATGAAGACCCTCACCTTCAGCCCATGACTAGATAATACATCCGCTATCTGTCTAATGTCCTCGCGAGATACTGGACGCACATGCCTCGTCCCTAGGCTTGGTCTATATGCAGTGTACAGATAAACTTCGTCAGGATCTATAGTAAGTAGAATTTTAACAAACTGCTCAATTTCGCTTGATTCTATGCTCCTGACCCATCGGTCTAGTACTAGCACATCACATACAAGTGTCTGAATTATTAGAGACGTTACATACTTTCTAACAGATTTTATATTGTGAACAATCTTCTCTATAGTTATGCCATGTACTGGTCTATTTATAATGCCTAATTTTAGATCATTAGCAACATCTAGCTTAGCCTCAACATGATCTATATAGCGTAATGCATGTCGAACATATCTTCGGGCTAGCGCTGTACTGTTTGTGAATATGCCTAAAGATTTTATGCTATATTCAAGGCATATTTTATATATGTCTCTGACGGCCTCTATAAATCTTGGATAGAGAGTTGGCTCGCCATTACCTGAGAGATCAACAGTGTCTGCCCTAACCTTCTGTAATGCTATTTCTAAGAACTTTGTTATCTGCCTCGGAGATATTTGATATGAACTATATGCGAGCAATGTCTTGACAATTGTCTTTCCTCTTATACAGTACACACAGTCAAAACTGCAGACCTTGGCTCGTGGAAAGAA
>JAMOMD010000129.1 GCA_027068725.1 Thermoproteales archaeon
TATCTTATATGTGCTAACACGAACGTGAATACTAGTAGGATCAAAATCTATGTAAATTCCACAAGTGTAGTGATAAAGAATGGAACATGTGCTCTAGTGACATTTAGTAGAGTTGGAACATACGTAATAAGAGCATGCGCTGACAGTATATGCAATAGAACAGTTCTACGTGTAATTAATTACGCTAGATTATGTAACTTCAGCTCGAGCATCGTTAGGATAAGCAGTGGACATGTAAGACTTGTGCTGAAGTTCGTATGTAGTAGGATTAATGTCAGGATTAGGGCTGTTGTCGAAGTTCTATTTGACAATGGTTCAAAGTTAAGGCTTTTACTATCTGAAAATCGTAGCTTAAGCGTAGGACTTAGCAATAATGTTAGGAAGGTTCTAGTACGTTTTGCAGGAGTTACCTATGCATTAAATGTATCTAGAGTACCGACTAGTGCAGGAAACACATACATGCTACTTAGTTATGTAATTGCAGCAGTTATAGCATGCGTGGCTGTTATTACTGTAGCAGTTTATTATATTAGGCGCAGAGTCTCTCGACGAGTCTCCTAATGTTCTGAAGTATTCTACATTCTGCACGTTTCAAATATATTGCAAATATTGCAAGAAGCAGAGAGTTTAGACCTGTTGTGCAGAGTATTGCAGAAAGTAGTCCTTTGGCCCAGCATTTGATACCGTAGAGCAGGTACATTGCGGCTACATATCCTGCTAGTACAACTCCAGGTATTAGTAGGAGACTGCCAACTGCGAATATTAGAAATGTTGGATTGTACCTCCATGCTAATCTAATAATATCTACGAATATTTTCACACCATGGTATACTTTTAACTTCTTTTCACCAAGTCTCTTCCTGTATTCTATTGGTACTTCACTAATTCTACCACTAGTTGATGCGACATGTGCAGCTATCTCTACTTCTACACTAAATCCTTTCATTTCAAAATTTATCTCGCGTAACACGTCAGATTTTACTATGTACATTCCTGATAGAACATCCCTAAGAGATGTTCCAAATATCAAATTGAAAGTCTTCGTGAGAGCCCAATTTCCTAGCCTAAATATTGCAGGAATATTCTCACGACCAATTAAACGTGCACCGATGACTTCATCCAAGTTCTCGGACATTGCCTTCCGTAAAAGATCAGGAATGTGCTTTGCAGGGTACGTGTAGTCTGAGTCCATTATGACGACCCAGCGAGTCTTAACGTACTTGACCGCTGTTGCTATGGCCATGGCCTTGCCCTTGCCTTCCTGAAGTATTACCTTAACTCCTTTCTCCTGTGCAATTTCTCTTGTTCTATCAGTGCTGTAACCATCGACAACTATTATGTTACTAAGTGGAACGCCTACACTAAGAATCTCATCTATTACTAGTCCTATCGCCTCCTCTTCATTCTTCGTTGGTAATATTACAGTTACATCTCGAAGACTAATTTCCGACGTGTCGCTTGTCATATTAGGCTGAGGTAGGTACATTAAAATGCTTATTTATACATAATCAGCGACAGGTAGCACACTGCTCAAGCCTTTGACTAGAAAGTGATGATACTACCTGTCGCTGAGCGAGGATGAGGGGAATAACGGGCTGAAAATCATCACTTTCGAGTAATAAGTTGGTTCTAGATAATTTACATGGTGATGAGCCCTATCCTCGCTGAGTCCTGATGAGCGTAAACTACGCTGATATCACTCACATTAAGCACTTGGACTTTTAACTAGAGACCTCGGCTGAAAAAGGCACAATTTTTCTCTTTTCAAGTTAGAAAAGCTGCAAAAGTCCCTTAGGAACCTTGACAAGGAATAACGTAAACTTGCTCTTTTTCAAAAGTAGAGTTTAGAAATACTTTGGATAGTTTTAATATTCGAGCAGCGCGAAGACTTGCTCGGGGAGGCAGATGGCAAGAATCGTCTGGTCAAAGATCGCAAAGGTCCTAAGAGAGAAGTATGTTGAGGGAACAAAGTGCAAGGTATGTGGAAAGGAGATTGAGGAAGGAGAGAACCTATTCAAGACACTGAGCAACATCTACAAGCACTTCAAGGAGAATCACCCAGACATAATTGACAAGGTAAAGAGCGAGCTCGCAGCAGCAACAGCCTAAGCTACTTGGCCGGCTTTATAAAATCTTTCAATACATCTAACTTAACAATCTCTCTATCTGTAAAAAGTTCCAATATTCTAATACTCACTTTTTCTTTATCTATATCTACAATAGCGTAGGTTGGTGGGTACCCCTTCTTATCACTAGTCTTCAAGTGACCTGGGTTCAGGATTATCTTCCTGTTCCTAATCTCAACCTTGGGTATGTGTGTATGACCATGAAACAGCATGTCGACTTCTCCTGCATTTAGTACTTCCTGTGGATCACGCTCTTCAGGAGGATCATTCTGATGCTTCGTATCTGTGTGTGATAGTAGTATTTTCAGACCTTCAACCTCGATGACTAGTCTTCTCTTTGTCTGAGGATCCTTATAATGTGGCTCAAACACTCCAGGGACAACGTATAGCTGAGCACCAATTTCCTTAAGTGGCTCA
>JAMOMD010000130.1 GCA_027068725.1 Thermoproteales archaeon
TCTGCCCCCCCTATAATCCACTCGAGATTCACTTCGCCTCACCTGAAGATAAAGAACGATACTTCAGGAAAAGCAGACAATTCATTAGACTAGCATAGCCACAGAGCACGGCATACACGAGCTCCTCAGCGTGAATACGTATCCGCCAGGCTCGTACAGAAGTATTTAGTAGAGAGACTTCCATGTCTTGCCTATTGTGAAAGTCAGGAAAGTGTTATCATCAATTCCCGAGATAGTGTTTGATAGATCATCCTGTCCTGACGTAGTTAATGTTGATGATGTTGAGCTTCTGATTATTCTTCATCGTGCACCTAGACTACTCGGCGTGGAGGTTAGGTTTAGCCCAAGTAATGAGGTGGAGAAGCTCGTAGTCGATTACCTGATGGCACAGGGTGGACAGGCAAGTGAGCTGAGGCGAAGACTTCGCGAAATAGTGCCGAGAGATAGCTTGCTCGCGCTCATGCTTCGTCTTGTTCCTTGGGATGAGGCCTACAGTCTCCTGATGAGACATCTATCAGAGATACTTCAGAAAGATAATTCAGTAGACTACCTGAAGCTTGCTTGGGCACTAGCAAGATATCATCTACACAAGTACTCGAGTCTCCTGATTAGGAAAGTATTGCAGAGACATGTTGAAGATCTCAGACTCGTCCTGACATGTCTCATACTCTTCGGCGTGCTCGACCTTGACGTGGTCCCCTTCGGCATGGCTAAGCTGAAGATTCACGATTTCCTAAGCTACGGAACATGGCTCATTATGCATGTTGACAAGGAAAAGACACAGGATCTCTGCGTCCTATTTCAAAGCTGTGGAAGAGCTTACCTACTAGCTGGACCAGACATAGTAAGTGAAGAAGCAAGAATGAGCACATACCCAAGAGAGATCAAGACAATAACCGACACACTACACATGATACAGGAGAGAGACAGGAAGATAATAATCATGGCTAGCAGAGAAGGAGAAATCAGGAAGTACCACATACATGGAGAGAACATAATCATGAAGTGTATGGACGTTGATGCAAAATTCACGAAAATAGACACAGATATAGTACTAGCAGACGGAGACCTCTGCATAGCAGCAGGAAAAGAACTAGACGTAACTGATGAAACCTCTCAGCAACTGACCAAATGATGAAGAGCTGACGAGCTGAGTCTCTTTCAAGGAATTCCCCTCGCAAACCTGACGTCACTATCTTACTCTTACGACTACAATTAGCAAATACTGCCAGGAGTGTATTTCGCCTTCTTAACTGTTTTTAAAATTCATTTAAATTTAATTCGAGCAGTATGAGACTTCTCACACTTCTCGGAAATGTTAACAAGTGTATATCTAATGTTAAGTGTATGACAGCCGAGGGCTATAGAATCGAGGATATTGTGGAGGCTGTGAAGACGCTTTTTGAGGCCATGGAGAAGTTTAGTAGACTTAACGCGATTCAGAAGAGGACTGGGGTTAACTTGAGTGATCCAGCGGTGTGGGCTAGATTTTTTGAGTTAATTAACAGGCTTGACCTCGAGACATACCTCAAGTTCTGGCAACTATTCGCAAAGCTTAGTTGGTATCTCTCGAGGGATGTCTCGACCCTGAGCATTGAACAACTAGAAGATGCTGTACACACATGTAATGAGCTTGTAAAGCTTCTCGAGAACATATTTACATCTCTTCAGAGCTCTCAATCGTAAGTCATGTCTCTGTCCATTCAACCTATCCAGAATGCACATATGGCAGTGTGTCGTGGAGCTACGCCCATAGTTAGCGTAGGTTACATGTTGGTCCTGGTCGACAAGATCTTGCGTACTCTCCATAAGCAAGTTAGCTCGGCGATAACTCTCGGCGCAACTGCAGCTTTGTCGATAGCCGTAGATTCTTTGAGGGAAGTTGTCCTCCCTAGAGCACCTAGGGTCCGTAGGGTAACCATAGACTTGTCCTCATTGCTTAGTCCTGATGTGATAGATGCTATAGATCAGGGAAAGTCTGCCATTGAGGTCCTACGTGAGGTTTTGAATGTAGAGGTCGCCGAAGACCCCATACTTGACGAGATTGCTAAATATCTCGTAGATGACCTCGTGCAGAAACTTAAGATTGATGGTGTGGAAGTTGAGGAGTCCTTTAGAGAGAAGATGTACCAATGGTATCGCCTTGCTGTATACTTAATATCTCTGCAACTTGAGAAGCAGCTGTAATTACCATGGCCATATTTAAGCGATTAACCGACTTCAGGACAATCTTAAGGTATCTCGCTACAAAGAATATCGCAAATAGTATGCATGATAGAGTCTGTAGAATAGTCAAAGAGGCTACCAAACAACGAAGTAAAGGTAGACTCAGCGGAGAAGATTATAAGATTATCATGAACTTTGCCCGCGAAAATCTACTACTTATTGAGAAGCTTATAGAGACTAAATCTCATCCATTTCAATCCGGAGAATTACAATTTGAAACGAAATTCAAGGTCTAGTCTTCACTCGCTATTGTTCACCTCTCATTAAGTACTCAACAACAGCTTAGGCGTTCTACACTCATACTCGATAAGGTA
>JAMOMD010000131.1 GCA_027068725.1 Thermoproteales archaeon
CCTTAACTTTCTCACTGATATTGTACTCATTAAGGGTCTCCTTTTTCTCATTAACAGTATTCTCATAAAGTACTGAATGCCTCTATAATATCCTTCCAAGACTCTTCTTTCCACAACTTCTCTATATATTTCAAAGCTTATCCTAAGGCTATCCTTATGACTTTCATATAGTCTAAATAGTGCACTATTAGGAATATTGAAATGTTTTCTCTTGACTTTCTTAAGATAAGTTAAGTGCTCATAAAGGGTCAGTGCATTCTCTGAGTCTAGTATCACGATATCAACATCGTGCTCCTGTCCTGTAACGCCTAGTAGTCTAGATCCAACAACTCCTACATAATTCTTATCTATGCAGTTGTATAATATATCGAGGAATTCTGCAATAATTTCTTCGTCGGGGCTCTGTGGTTTCTGAGATATTTCTTGTGCTCTCTTTACAGGATCTAGAATTTTCTCTATATGTTCTACAGGTATCTCAAGTATGTATTTGTCATTTACCTTCTTTAGGAGGTGTCCGTACTTTTCCTGGGCGTATTCTATCTGTTCTCTGTATGTCTTGAGGTTTCTCACTATTTTTCCGTTCTTTATGACATATCTTGGAAATGCTATTACTTTACCAGGAGGGTGTGATATTCCCTTTACGTAGAATATGTCTTCGCTATATCGAAGCTTTATGAGTACTCCTTCGTAAAGATTTACTTCACTACTAGTACTGGTCTTGTGGAATGTCTCAGCACCTTCTCGCATACTGATCCTATTAGAAGCCTCTTGAAGCCGCTAAGTCCTCTGTGACCCATGACTATCATCATTACATTGAACTTCTCCGACAGTTCTACAATTTTCTCAGCTGGATCTCCTGCCTCTGTTATGAGCTCGTACTGTACACCCTCCTTGTCGAGTATGGACTTTGCTCTCTCGAGTATTCTCTGTCCTTCTCTAGCAATCTCGCCTAGTATTGTACCTGTCGTGAGTATCATGTGTACTTCTGGAGGTATGTTAACAACATACACAACGTAGATCTTGGCATTGAATGCTTTCGCAACTTCGATACCCATCTTAAGCGCACGCTCAGCAGGTTCAGAACCATCGTATGCTACAAGTATGCTTCTCGGAGACTGTGTATGCTCTTCCTGCTTGAGGACAGTTGCGCATACGCTCATAACTAATCGTTAATACTGCCCACTTTTTAACAAGTAAGAGGTACGTCAGAGAACGTGATGAAACTCGATCCCCCTGAACGCTGATGAGACCCTTTCGAACTGAGGTACAGATCCTGCAGATTCGGCAATTTAAGTCTTGTCCCAAATAGATCGGCTTTAAATCCCCGGATAGACTATTAGGTACAGCCCCGCCGGTCTCACGGGCCTGGACCGGCCCGTGTGGCCGTGAATGAAGGGCTCGCGGTCAGGCGGGGACAACTACTTTCTTAGTCTTCTCATAACCTCACTAAGACACTGTGCCTACAGCTCATGTGCCTCAACTTGTGGAACTTCTAGCTTTAGAGCACGTCCACTAAATCTATCGATCAGGTACCTGCTTTCTAGCTCCGTAAGCCTTTCTCCAAGTATAAGCTTAGACAGAGCTTCTGCTACTGCTGGACCAACCTCAGCTCCATAACCGTCGAAGCCACTTATGACGTATAGCCATTCTCTCACTTTTCCAATAGCTGGCTTGCTGTCAGGAGTAACATCGCAGAATCCTGCGTGTCCCATTATGTAGTGAACCTTATCATAGCGCTTCCTGAGCTTAGGCTCAACATCATTTCTGAACCATGGCTCGACACTGTCACTCTCATCAGGATCCATTGGTGGCGTGTTTCCATTTCCAGCAATCATTATTTTTGTACCTGAAAGTTTTGATATAATACCAGTAACGACGTGCGGTGCTGGTCTAACATATATCCTATTAACATAATCATACAGTATGTACATGTCATCGCTTGTAGAGAGAGCAAAGACACCTGCTTGACATTTATATGGAATAAATGGTATATTCTCAATACCGATACTCTGTAGAACTTTTCTAGTCCAGGCTCCACATGCCACAACTACAATATCAACATCGTAAACCTCGTTTCCAGCAACTATCCTAGGCTTACCATTACTTAGCTTAATGTACCCTCTAGCTTTTCTAACGTTAAGAATTTTCCAGAGTTCACTAACTATCTTATCAATCCTGACAAGAAGATCGTTCTCACAGATGAGCACTATCTCATTCTCGTATATCCTGAAGGGCAGATTCTCATTCTCGCCGAGAAATCTCACTACTGCACCAGCGCTTGACCATCTGCTTGCTAACTCGCGTAGGATCTTCTCCCTATCCTGATGTACTACGGTGTAAGATCGAACTTCTCTACACCAATCATCTATCTCTAGCTCACGAGCAGTCTCTGCGTATAGTTGTCTAGTGCGTCTAGCCATCTCGATGTCTTCCTCAAACTTCTGCATTAGAGATTGAATCAAGCCAACACTCGGGTACTCTCTCCTCTCTGATATACATACAACATCTGCACCTCTCCTCTTC
>JAMOMD010000132.1 GCA_027068725.1 Thermoproteales archaeon
GTGTGGAACATCGTCAATACTTATCTCTGGCCAGCACTTCCAGGATAGACCAACGCCTTTTCCTGGCCTAAACTCGAGGTATCCATGTGTGCCAAAGTGTATGATCACGTCAGCGCAGAATACCCTACTTATCCATCTGTACACCGCAAGCCACTGATGAGGAGGCGTAATTGTTGGATCGTGAAGTATTCTACAGACCTTACCATCACACCTAGGTCCAGCACAGCCAAACTTAGGCTGTGGTAATACAACCACATTACCAAATCTGAGACCAGGAATCACGAACTTGCCCTCATACACCATGCCAACGAGCTCTCGCCTAACTTTTCCTGCTATAACGTCCCTCGGGTGACCCCAGTCTCTGATCATCTTCTCCTTAACCTCATCAGGAAGCTCCTCGAACCACCTCATGTACAGGTCAATGTCTACGAAGTCGAGAGCACCACCTCGTCTAACAATATCCTCAACAGAAGTCCACCTGAACTCGCTAATTGCTCTCCTCTCAAGTATTAACTTAGCAAGCTCACGCCCGTTCTCAGGAATGTTCTCTACATGATACCCAGCCTCACGTAACTTACGAAGAACCTGTACAACACTCTCTAGGACATCGAGACCTAGACCAACTGCAACATTAGCCTCAAGACCCTTACATGGAGGATTGTGCAGAATGATAGCTACTCTCCTCTCGGATGGAGGCTTTCTACGAAGCTGTACCCACTTCCTGACGCGCTTAGCAATATAGCGAACATGCTCATCAGCACTCTCAAGTCGCCTAATTCTCCCAGAATCATCACGAACAGCACCTGCCAACACAATCGGCTCAGCAAGACCATCAACCTCCGGCATAATGACCTGGTACACCTGTGTGAGATAGTCAATCCCCTGTTCTGAGCGTAGCCACTCCTCAACTGTCCTATACCACATTAGGACGGGTCTCATTACAGGAACATTCAACAACTTCAGGATATTCTCTTCCTGAGACTTCTCAAAACCCTCTCGTGTGAAGGGGTGCTGTAGGAAGAAGAAGCTCGTGAAATCTATCAGAAAATCTATGATACACTTCCCATTGACGATAAAGTACCTACGACAGGTATCTGCCTTCGATGGTGTACCAAGCATGGGATCTCTATGACCATGCGTGAAGACAGGCACAACACCAAGCTCCTCATCTTCAAGCGCGTGTACTAGCTTAACTATGGGCTCAAGATCGTTAAACATCCAGTACGTCCTATAGAAGAGCAAGCCCACAAGCGGCCTATCAGCATACCTGTACTTCTCGAGATACTGCCTAACGTCGAGAAAGAGACCGAGATCAGGATGATATATGCCATCCCAAGGCACATCAACAGGATCCTCAACCTGAACATTCTCAACACCACCTATCCTTGCTAGAAACTTCAGAAGACGCTCATAGTTCTCGAGCCCACCTTTCACAAAGTACTCTCGAGCCCTCCTCACTACGTCAGGATTAACATTAGAAAAGTGCATCGTGTAAGGATCGATTGAGACTATCTTGCATACATGTGAGATCTCGTGCAGCCTCTTCTCAAGACTTTCAGGCACACTGTACGAGTAGAGGAATATGACCTTTGTATCAGTAAGGAGAGAGTCAAATTTCCTAAGTACCTCCTCTCTAGACAACTCATCAACATAGAACACGTGAAAAAGAACACCAGTCTCCTTGCTGACTTTCTCAGAAAGTTCTCGAAGAACGTCAATTTGTCTACCTCCGTAGCCTATTATCAGAAGAACGTTCACACGTGTCACATTGCTAGTTAATAATTAAGTCTTAGCTCAGATCTGATCAAGCGCACTTCTCATATTCCTAACCTTGCGAGGATCAACTTCGCCTCGCTCATCCTTGATGTACGTGCCTACTATAACACCTGCACATCCTCTATAGAGACGAACATTTTCTGGACAAGTACCAGAGCCAACAAGCACAGGTGCTCTCGAGTATTTGAGCACTTCCTGAAATAGTTCAGGTTCAGGGGCTTCTCCAGTTTTCCTACCTGTCACAACTATGAAATCTGCTAAACATCTCTCAACACAGTTCTCAACTACGTCACGTATAGACATAGAATGTAGAGGAGATGCATGTTTTACGAAGACATCTGCGAGAACTTCAACTCTCTTTCCAAGATTCTTGAACACCATCTGCACCTCACGTGCCTGAGGCTGAATTATGCCTTCAGGACAGCTTATAGTCTCACAGTAGGCATTGCACCTGATGAAAGATGCACCACATAGTGCAGCAACTATGGCTGCTTCACGACACGCACTACGAAGTAGATTAACACCAACAGGAACTGAGACACTGCGAGAGACCTCTCTAACTATTACACTCATTGCTACGAGAGTCTCGTCAGGAACATCGTCCTGAGGGAATGGATTATCGTGGAAATTCTCTAGAATAATACCATCTGCACCACCTTCCTCTACTCGTCTAGCATTTCTCACAGCAAAATCAACAAGCTCCTCAACAGAACCCGACCATCGTGGTGATCCAGGTAGTGGTGGAA
>JAMOMD010000133.1 GCA_027068725.1 Thermoproteales archaeon
AGTGTACTAACTTTATATTCATGTCAAATGTTGCAAAATGAGCACTTCCTGGGTAGAATATGTGCATAAAACCTTGATTTGATCTTAATGTTATCAGATAAGTTATATTACTTTCAAATGGATTAAGCATGTTTCCTACATTTATTTTATCAAGTCTACATGTTATGTTACTTCCAACACATGTTAGTACATTCTGTATGTTATTGCTCTTGTAGTACTCTAGTAGAGTCTTACTAAATGCTGGTGATGTTATGATTGTTAATAGAAAAGATTTGCAGGGCACTAGCAACGTTGCCTCATATTCAGGTGCTGCTACATTCAATACATCTATTATATCAATATTTTCTCTAGGACAGCGAACATGTATTATAGGAACTGTTAGTGGGCTCTCAGCAATGTATATGTATGGGTCAGATTTTGATGGTAAGTATAGTAAAGATCCTTCATAGTGAGCAACTATCAGATATTTTCCAGGTCTGACCTGTGGAGGAACCTTGCAGACTAGGCTAAATGTTCCATTAACAACTGCTCCAGCGCAGAGTCTAATACCTTGGCTCTGCTTAGTCTTGTTTAGCGTTATTACAACGGTCCCAGATGGGACAGGATTACCTAGGTCATCGATAACTTCTCCAGATACGTGTATGGTATATCCTGGCGCCACGTATGTTGGATGCACTTTCGTAATTACTACTTTTGTACGTGCTACGACCAGTATGTTTAGCCTATGCTTATCTACTCTATGATCGTATCTTACCAGTATATCAGCAGAGGCTAAGCCTAGCTTAGCGTGCGGGTCTGCGCAGAGTAAGAACTTAAGCACATAACTTCCTGAAGGAATGACTACTCTGCTAGGCCTAGCATAGATATACCATACGTGTGGCCTAATCTCGATCTCAAGTGGCTCACGAGTAACAATACCTACTCTAAACGTCACGCAGCTACCTCTCACCACCTTAATGACAAGCTTGTACTTCATAGCATAAGTACGAGACTGAGACTGTCCACCTCCTGAAGATGATGAGTAAGGTGGAGGAATGCTGCTACCATTACTCTTCGGACTTATCGATACCCATAGACCAGGCAGAATAGGCACGTACACGTCAACCCTATACGCAAGCCTGAACTCACGACCATGAGCGTAGTATCCAACTACCAGACGAGTAGGCACATTAACGAGACGTAACAATAATGCAACTATCGTAGCCTCAGCAACAGAACTATCATCACCATAGGCCTCAGCAAGCAACGATCTTAACAATCTATCATGAATTCCCTCTTTTGTAACAACTTTCAACAGTTGGCCACTTGATACAAAATTCCTAACTCTATCAATAACACACTTTAAATCACTACAAGAGTGCACAAGTGCTAAAAGAACTCTCCTAAGTTTACTAACTGTCTGCTCACTAAATGGAACACTTAGATAAACTTGAGGAACCTTAACAACATTATACAATGAAAATGGAGTATTCTCTATCACAAACGTAGTATTCAACTTGAGCGAACACTCGCTGAAGTATGTACTTGGACTTTTCACATACACTACATCCCCACCAAAATAGTGAATATATTCGATATTCCTCAACTTCTCTAGAACAGCAACATGAGGTACATAATGAACAGGCACAGGAGTCCTAACACTATAACAGAAGTACCTACACAGATAGTAACCATAAAACTCACAATATGTCTCATATGCACTAGTCATATTATTCCAATAGAAGTCATAGTATGTTGTTCTCCACTTATCATCTCTAGTAAAGTTTCCAAATACTAGAACTCTCAGAAACCTTACTTTCACACTACTACTAGGATTACTAATGAACACATATGGAGAAACTCCCTGAGACTCAAGCTGCTTCTTTACACTCCCAGCCCTGCTGAGGTCAAGTACAAGAGTGGGATACTCCGGTACTCCTCTCCCGCCCTTTCCTCCCCTTCCACTACTCGAAGGGTAACCGCTAGATCCCGATTGTGCTTGTCCTCCAGAGCTTCCCCAACGATATCCTGGTGGTGTTGCATCAACTCTAACCCATGTATGTGTCTTGGGATTGTATACTTCTGCCCATGCGTGTAGTTGATCAAACTTAACTTTCTGATATGCAACATTAGGCTTTATATAGAATCCGACTACGATTCTTGTAGGTATTCCAATACTTCTTAGTGCAAGAGCTATAAGAGTGTTTGCTTGTATACAGTTTAGCACTGTTGCATTATATATCAAGTACTTTACAACATCTACACCAAGAGGTACTGGTGCGCCATATCTGTAGTAGCTGTAGTGTGTCTTAATGTAATGAACTAGTTTTGAAACAATACAATACACGTCTTGTCCACAGGATCCTGCAACTTCTTTAACAAATTTCCTAAGTATCTGAACATCCTGTTCTGGAACCTGAAGATATGTTGAGCTTACGCTAATGCTTCTGTAATTGTTCAGTGTTAATCCACGTAATGTATCTAATCCGCTACTTGGCACTAGTGAACATGCATAATAACTAACTACTTGTG
>JAMOMD010000134.1 GCA_027068725.1 Thermoproteales archaeon
TTTTACTGTTAGTATTTTGAGATCGTCCTGCCTGAGCACTTCCTGTACCTGGCTAGGCGGCTCGATCTCGAGTATCTTCAGAGGGAATGGTAGTCTACCAAGAAACTTTATGTTACATGAAAGGTACTCGTATATTCCCACAGGTCCGATTACTACAAGTTCTCTAGTTCGTCCAAGAAGAGTCATAGATGCTAGAAGACCCGGCAGACCAAACACATGATCACCATGTAAGTGCGTTATCAGGACAATATCTATCCTATGAACAGACACGTCGCAATTAAGAAGCTTGTACTGAGTTCCTTCACCACAGTCGAGAAGTATGTACCGCTTACCATCGTGTACGAGCACTGCAGAGAGTCCTCGCTCTCTCGTTGGTGCTCCTGCTGAAGTTCCCAGAAATGTTATCTCTATTCGCCTCAACGGCTCAACGAGTTTATGTACGATAATAAATGCATAGCTAGCTGTCAATGCCTCGCTTTAGAGTAATGTACGAGAAACATCATGTTAAGGCAATTATCAGGAAGAAGGATGCGCCTCTACAACAGGTCACTGATAGTGAACTCACAGCTTGCACGTACATTAGAGAAGCAAGATTATGGCTCTTAACGTCCGACTATGTGAAGTTAGCCAAGGCTGGTCTTGCAAATCTTGAGGATGGGACTTACCTAAAATTCGTTATAGAACCTCTCACAGATAGTGTAAAATTCCTCTTAAGAGACTCGTACCATGGCATAAATTTCAAGAATTTTCTAAATGAGGACGAGTATTTAGAGCTGTACGTAAGAGTTCTCAAGGATAGACCCTCTAGACAGATATTGAAAAAATTTCCAAGACAGATAGCTAAGCTTCTGCGAGTTGAACAGGTTAAACCTCTCTACGAAAATACTGAGATCACTGCAGGTATTGGATATTTTCTACAAGAAATAGCATATTCTAGCAGCGAGCTGACGGACATTGTATTGGAGCTCTGGGGGAAATATAGAGTATTTATATCAAGATCTAAGAGTCCTCTTCCCTTGATAGTGTTAAAGAGAGGAGAACTGTTATGTCTAGCATTTCCACTTGCGAAACTTGCACTATTCCGAATCTATAGAACCGTTAATACTGTGGTTAAAGTATTTCAGGCAGATTCGTTAAATGGGAGATGTGTTATAGTGTGCCTAGAGCGCTAGAAGTAGCTCTCTACAGAGCATTCTAGTCTTATTTATCGGTATCATTATCAGAGGCATGGTCAAGCTCCTGATCTCGTTAAGTGCAAGCTCCCAGTAAACCTCGACAATAGCTTCTGTAACTTCGTCCGATGATATGTCCACGCTTAGTCTTCTTGCAAGCTTCCTAACTTCTCTGAAACAGTCAAGTTTTCTAGAACAGCTGTCTGTGTGGCAAGTCGTGAACAGCTGTCTTTTACCCATCTTCATCACTATACAGCGGCAGTACGGCACAATTACGAGTACATAATCTCTACATATTGATAAAGAACTGTTCGTAATTTCATAACAAAGATATACGAGCGCTGACGGTTTATATACTAGCCTCCTATCCTTTTCCTGTATTTGGGTTATCCATCCACTTTGTGTTAGAACTTTCAAATGCCTGTGCAGGCTTGATTTTGCAATATTAATTTCTTTATGAAGGTCAGTGAAGGTGAGGTTCGGCTTTTTTGCAATAGTTGATAATATTAAAAGTCGTTCGGGATTATTTACAAGAAGCTCAAAAGAAGATCGTGGTAGTACTGCTATCGCATTTGCAGAAATTGCTAAATTATTCACGTGTAGGCACTCACTCTAAGTAATATAAACCTATCCTAGGACGATAAGCCAAGTTGCGTAAGAGCGAGTGTTCGACATCTCGTAAGATCGTTCGAATAGAGGATAGCATACCTATGGTAGGTGTGAGAGCATTCGGCATAGTGGACATGGGCACTAACATAATTGAGGTACGACCAACAAGTCTCTGTCCTCTATCCTGCATATTCTGCAGTGTTAATGCTGGTCCAAAGTCAAGGGCTAGGTGGGCTGAGTTTGTTGTTGATGTAGACTTGCTCGTAGATGCGGTACGCGAGATTGTTCAGTATAAGCAGTGTGACAATATCGAGATTCACATCGATGGTATGGGCGAGCCAGGGACGTACCATAAGCTTCCTGAGCTTATTCAGGAGCTTCGCGAGATTCCTGAAGTTAAGGTCGTGTCCATGCAGACGAGGTTAGTCACGTTTAACGAAAAGAAGATACTTGATCTAGAGGCTGCTGGTCTCGATAGGATAAACCTCAGCGTAGATGCAGTAGATCCCGAGCTTGCACGTAAGCTCGCTGATACAGAGTGGTATAACGTGAAGAGGGTTCTCGAGCTTGCTGAGTTTACTATAAGGAACACTAGGATAGACGTAGTTCTCGCGCCGGTATGGGTTCCAACACTCAATGATGAGGAGATGCCGAAGCTCATAGAGTGGGCTAAGAGGACTGGTGCAGGAAAGAGATGGCCTCCTATTCTAATTCAGAAGTATGTGC
>JAMOMD010000135.1 GCA_027068725.1 Thermoproteales archaeon
AACGACCTAAGGTATGTCTTCTCCCTTCTTTTGCGTAGACCTCTGTCTATTATACACATGTTCTTAGTTTTCATTCTCATGAAATAAAGCACAGTTTTAAGTTTTTAAGCTTTGCCCCTGATAAGGTAGTTAAGACAGGAAAACTTATCAACAATATCAAGACGACAAAGCTTATTCGCAAGCGAAACAATAGTCTTAAAATCTTCAAAATCCCTAAGACCCGGAAGACCATACTTAGACCTCTGAAAACTCAAAAGCAGCCACCTACAATGCTTCACAAGTTCACAAATCTCATTAGCTACACATGCCTGATAGTCTTCTAACTTCCAAATATCACGAAGATCCATAAACATGAAAACATCCCACGCAACAATAACATCATACACCTCCCGCAATAGGACATCACGAACATCCTGCCAAGGCTTATTGATAATAACAACCTCAGCTTTTCTGTTAGAGTACTTCGACACAATTTTCCTAAGCCTAGAAACAAATGGTTGCCACGGTTCGACCGCAATGTACTTTCTGACATTAGTGTACTTTAGAAACCACTCCAAGAAACGTCCATGCCCAGCACCAATGTCTAGGACAGTTTCTGCATTTACGAATTTGTCACTGTGCCTGATAACGAACCTTGGAACCTGCTTCTTTTTCGACGAATCAACACCATAAACGTCCTGCCTCATCATTGTCGAGGTAGTAGGCATGCAACTTCTTAATTTTTAACGATAAAGAAGAAAGAAAAGGAGAGAAGAGAAGAGATTTTACCTGTGTTCGATACCTAGGATTTTATTACTCGACTGGCTCCTCTGTCTTACCAAGAGCTTTTCTCACTGTTTTGCCGTTGGGGCACTTGAACAGTCCAATAATCACGCCTCTCTTACCCTTTGGAGCAAGCACCCAAGCCTTAACAGGCTTCAGCTTCACTACCTGACCATCACAATCAACCTCATACTCCTTCTCTAGATACTTCTTTAGATCAACCGCGACCATACCATGCGTGACCTTGAATGATGGGTTTAAATATATTTCGGAGTCATACTCAAACAAAACTTAAAAACCCCAAATGTGCATTATGCACATGCCTACCGAAAACATATTGTACCTATACGACCGCTTGACAAAGACAGTCACGCCACACAACATTGTTGAAACGGCGGCACTTAGTCTGAGAACTGCAAGAGTTGAACTTGTTAGTGAGGAGAGGATACTTGTCGATCAGATACTTAGGAGAATAAGGTACCAAAAGCTTGGTGAACGCGTCTTCCCAAGATTCTGGGTAGAGTCCTATGCACCTAGGGGCATTGTTCTTGCTTCGATGCTTAGGAACATTGTGCTGAGCGGAGTAGATGACCTAGATGTTGTCAGGGCAGGACTAGTTGCTCGCTATCTAAACTTCATCCCAAAGGAGGACCCTAGGAGGGTTGCCAAGCATGTTGATGCTCTCATTGAGAAGATGGAGAAGGAAAAGGTACTGAAGATAGAGGGCAACAAGGTTAGGTTAGAGACGGACAATCTGAACGACTTTGTTAAGGCTGGTCTAAAGCAGGTAGTTGATAGGTCGACTCTAATGATCTCAATTGCAAGGAGAATGCTTGCATTGTCAATACTTGACTACTTTGCTGAAATGAGAAAAGACTGGTACATCGAGGTTGTCCAGCAGCTCGCCGCGGAGACTCGCGCATGGACAAAGAGGGAGCAGTTGGAGAAGGACCTAAACGTCATACTCAACGAATACATGTACTACCTACATGTCATCGAGGCAGAACGCAGCGGAATGAAGTGGATAGTTAAGTCAAACGTAAAGGCGCTCTCAGACGCGTTAGAGGAGCTTCCAGTACCAAGAGAGGTCTGTGAGGCATTGAAGAATGCCTTGTCTGGTCTGAACATTGTTACTGTTGGACTCATTGAGGCTTCACTTATTGCACAGGACATTGATCCGAGGATCAGGATAATGGCGAGAGACCTAGCAATCGGACTAGTCGCAAAGCTAGCAAAGGCAGGCGAGTACACGTTTACGCACGACCCTGGAACGCTCGTTAGGGCGGACATCTTGAAGGCAGTTAGAAGCTACGTCGCGGACCAGACAGCGGTACATGCTGCGCTCGACACCGCGAAGAGGCTGATTGAGAAGATGCCAATAACAACAACGCCGAACGGTCTTAGACAACTGATGGCAGAGCTAATAGACGAGCTACTCGCAAGGGGAACAG
>JAMOMD010000136.1 GCA_027068725.1 Thermoproteales archaeon
CATGTTAAAAATCTAAGTCTGATGAGCTCGGCTTGATAAGTGCACAATATTCATTTTCAAGCTTAAGATTTTCATGAGAACCTGCAATAGATATCGTATCCGGTCACATAATAAGGTTAATATCAAATTACTTACTATCCTCGTGATAATGCACTAATAAGTTCATTAAGCCTTACAAACCAGTCAATATCTTCAAATGGAGCATTCTCAATATCTTCACATGTTATACTTTTCTCATCTTTAACTCTTAGTTTCGCTACCTGATATTCAAGACTTTTAGGTATCATAAATAGCATTATTGTAACGTTAGCACTCTTGAAATATACAACAAGCTTCACAGAATAGCACTGTGTATTTATATTGATTTCGAAACTGGGCTTATATATCGGGAATTTGCTCTCTATAAGCGATTTCATAGTTCGTTTTAAATAATCCCCTAAATCCATGAGAGATTTATCAATCTTTTTCGGATCGTCATCCTGATCTAATATTGCTAGTATCTTGACATTCCTACTTATGCTTCTAAGTTTTGATACTAAGATCTGTATTTCTTTTAATAATTGTGTTTTACCTCCCTCTTCTACTATTACAAACTTTGGTAGCGATTTTCCTTCTACTACTCGCCTTATAATACTGTCCTTTTCATATCTTTTAATAATCTTCTTGTGTTCTCGTATTATTCTTTCTAACAGACATACATCGTGCTTTCCTTCGCAGAGTATTAATATTGTCATATTCCTCTTAGGTCCTGCTCTAGTTCTAGTAGTTCTGTAGTCACGTCCTGTCCTGTTAGGACCTCATAGTCTATTGTTCCATCGTTGTACCTATACGTTCTTATTACCAAAAGCTCGTCTATGAGCCTATGTTCTTGAAGAGTCTCGGCTAGTAATTTAAGGAACTCTATACTATGTGTTGTTAGAAATAGCTTAACGGGGGGTTTATGTTCTATTTGATTTACAAGTAGTTCTACAAACAAGTTCATATAGCCAGGATGAAGTCTAATTTCTGGTTCTTCTATTAAAATTACGCCTTCTCTCTTTATAAGATTTAGCAATAGATAGAGCTCAAGAAGGGCCTTAAAGCCGTCTCCCATCGAGCTCAATGGAACGACCTTCACATTATCACCATATTTCAACGATACGTAGACTCGCGGTATAATGTCGCCCTTTGTACGTATATTCACGAGTTCAGGTATATGATATCTAAGTTTTAGTATAACCTCGTCTAGCACGGACGGACTTTCTTCTTCGACATGTCTTACGAACTCTTCAATATCGTCCGCGTATCTTCTTAACACTCTAATTACAGGTATATCTTCATATTCCTTTAGAACTACAGTCCTATATCCATATTCTCCAGCTAATGTAATGCTAATGATCTCATTATCAAATTTGTGCAGTAAAATGATATCGGACTTATTGAGATACTCTCGTACTTTCTTATTAACTTCAAGTTCGCGCATTGTAGCAAGCTTTGAATATTTTGACTGAAGCTCTCGCAACCTGTTCTCGAGCCAGCGAACTTCTGTTTCATCTCCTCTTCTCTTAGCAATTTCTATTCTACGCTCAAGTGCTGACATGCGAAATTCTATTCGCCTAATCTCTGACTCCAGCTCAGCACTTACGTACTCTCTTATCTGAGATAATATACTCTCAAGTATATCCTGACTAAGTTTATGTACCCTCTTGCCTGGCAATATCTCAATCTCTTTAGTATGACCAAAGTCGAGCTCTACACTAATCTTACAGTAGTCTGCGTCAAACCTAATCAACTGTCTTTCACTTCTTTCTAAAGTCTCTGCTAGTAGATTTGTGCCAAGTACATCCTCAAATCTAGGACTTGAGCATGCTAGAGCTATTGCCTCAAGAACTGTGGATTTTCCTGTATTGTTACGTCCAACAAATATGTTCAATGTATGAGGCTCAAACTCCAGCTTCGTGATCGCCTTAAAATTTGTTATAGATACCCTCCTGATCACTATATACCCTTTCACGATTTTTGTAGCATGACTAATATAGCTTGAGGTCTAGACTAAACCAAACACTGTAGTGCTTTCCTGATGGCTTCTCTATGCATGGGTGTTTGCCATGCTACATATCTTCCGATTCCAATTTCAGGATCTTTCTCTGGTGGTGGGACATCAATCCAGAGGTACTCATCTCTCTCAGGCATTATACACATCACTAAGTTGAGCTCAACAAGCTTGTCAATAAGCGTGTTAACGTTTTCACTTTCTCCAAGTTTCTGAAAGAGAATATCAGGATCTTCGACAGCTTCTTCAAGTATCTTCCTCTGTTCAGGACCGAGCTTCTTGACGAATCTTAACAGATCTCGCTCTTCGATAATATCGTGCACTATCTTATCCACGTTCCAGCCTGCTATGTAGAGTCTGCCTAAGTATCTTGGATTTCCTCCTGTCCATCTCCACACATCGTCAAATGGTGGCTTGTCGCCTGGTAGTTTACTGTACAGTTCTCTCAATCCTTCTCTCGACAGGTTCC
>JAMOMD010000137.1 GCA_027068725.1 Thermoproteales archaeon
GATAGGGTCAGAAGGTTAGGTATTGGTTTGTGTGGGAAGAGGTGATAAGTGTTGGGGGTATTTTGTTTGTTTGTGAATGTGTATAGGTTGACTTTTCGTGTTGTTCCGTGTGAGGATATTGCTTTGCCTGCTGTTACTTCTAGGGTTCCTAAGCAGATTTTTGTTAGGTCTTTGTTGGAGTCTGGTTCGGAGAAGTTGAGGAGTATTGCTGATCTTTTCCGTGTTGGTTCTGATCTTGTTAGGCTTCCTGTTAAGCCTGTTCGTGTTAGTTTTCTTTATTGTAAGCGTGGTGGTGAGGTTAGTTATCTGTGGTGTGAGTATGATGCTAGGCCTGTGATTAGGAGTGGCCAGTCGTATTATTTTGATGTTGTTTTGTTTGAGTCTGATGCTTCTTGTGAGAGGTCTGGTGTTTCTATTAGTGCTGATGTTGTTGTAGAGCTTATGGAGAGGTTGTCTGGCGAGTTTAAGATTTTTCAATATAATACTGTTGAGGTTCAGTTCAGTGAGCTTCATGTTGTTTCTGAGGAGGATCTTGAGGTTAGTGAAGATTATGATACTGTTATTGTTGAGTTTAAGACTCCAACATTGTTACAGTATCCTAAGCATCCTAGACTTAGGAATTATCCAAGTAGGCATTCTCTCTATCCACAGCCTATGCTTGTCGTGTTGTCGCTTGTATACAAATGGAATAGTTTGAATAAGAGAAATTATGTAAGTCTCGCACATGTTCTATATGCGCCGTACGAGATTATTGAGGTTAGTCATTCTATTAGACCTGTAACTATACAGTTCAGGAAGTTGCGTGAGAGAGGTTTTGTTGGTTGGATAAAGTATGGTATTGATTCTAGAAGTGAGAAGAGATTTAGAACTTACTTGAAATTGTTCAAGTTTGCACAGTACTCAGGTATTGGACGTTCGACAAGTATTGGACTTGGTGAAGTTTCTGTTAGATTTTCTAAGAGAAGCTCAGACTAGTGTTAGAGAGTATGATTGATTCTCGTGAGCTGGCTGCATTATTGCTTGATCTTCATAGGAGAGCTGGATCTGTCTCTTATGAAGATCGTCCTGATCTTGTTGAAGATTTTGGAGATTTTATAGAAGTTGATTATGATAGCATTGATGTTGAGACACTTGACATGGCGATAAGATTTGACAAAAAGTTCTGGGGTCTCGATGCTTCTATAAGAACTCTCAGAGTTACAGGTATTGACATCGTTATTGCAACAGGCGCACTTGTTGGTAAGACTGTCCTGACTGTTCCTGGCCCTGTCAGGACTAGGTGGATAGCTGTCCGACCAAGATATGCTGTAGACGATGAGACTCGTGAAATTCTTAGGAAATGTAGTGACCAGTTCTACACCTGTTCAAGATTTACGGATGATGTGTTCGATGGTACATATAGCGAAGATACGCTGAAGGATGAGGTTAGGATAAGTGTTGAGAACGAGCTTCTAAGATACTGGGATGGTAGTGACTACCTGATTATTGATGGTCCTCTCTTTCCATTGCCAAGAATACTGTCTCGACCTGAGAGCAGGTATGGCAAGGTCTATCTTGGCTTGATAAGGGAGCGCATGAGCGTAATTAAGGAACGCAATCTTGAGCGTAAAGTCGTATGCGTTGTTAAGAGACTATCACATAGTCGCTATCTTGCGAATATTGTTGGTTCAGGATCGACAGATGATCATGTTGCTCTGATGATGGCTAGAGACTTGCTTGATCGTTCTGAGAGAATGTGCGTCTACATTGGTACTCTCAGGATATGTCTGAGGTACGGCACGGAGACCTACGTCAAGTACGCTGGCTATATAGTGAAGAGGATTGGTCATGTTAGACACGTCATCAGGATAGAGACAGCAGACGAAGAGACTCTTCATGACCTTAAGCACTATGTTGCAAGTTTGCTCGATGTGACTGGTCTTCCAAGACCTGTAGATCTAGCCGATAGGATATGTAAAAGACTTGCAAGTAGTGCATACATATACCTATGGGGCATAGTTCCACTAGACCCAACATACGAGAGCTATGAAGAACTCAGACAGGCAGAACTCTACCTACGATCCTAACTTATCTTCACAGCCTTCCTTAACCACCACACGTAAGGCGGCTTATCAACATCACATTTCTTAACAACATGAATATCAAGTATGTACGAATCCTCTCCTAGAACATCTTCAAGCTTCAATACAATATCTAAATGTACCTTCCTCAGATTAACCTCATCAGGAACAACTACAAGAACATCAATATCACTAGAACCAGTAATCTCTCCACTAACAACACTCCCAAACACATACACCTCAACAGACGGAACAATTTCTTTAATTATCGCAACTACCTTCTTAACAAACTCTCTCCAATTTTTCAATATACTGATCCTACGTTGTAACCATTTTCCAATATCTCTCGACAAGCTCAAGCACCTTCTCAGTGATCTCTACTAGAGGCTTAACATCCTCCACATCGACCGGAGCTGTAC
>JAMOMD010000138.1 GCA_027068725.1 Thermoproteales archaeon
ATTCTGGTACTGGAATGGTACTAGATGGGTAAAGAAGTTCGTGATTGGACCTCTAAACAATGTTATTAACGCATCATCACTAACGTTGATTGTAAAGAACATTACAGCACCTGAAGTAGTCACAAGCGAAGTCAGAGCAAAGAAAGTCGTTGTTGAGCAGCAGCTCGTAATTAATAATCAGAAGACAGTGACAGTAGTTTACAATAACACAAACGTCGTGTTTAACAATGTCACAGCTACGAAAGTTGTGACAAATGTTATAAATACAACAAACGTAGTCACGAACGTTCTGAAGGCTGGCTCTGCAAATATTACAAACCTGAACGTGACAAATATACAAGTAACAAAGCTACTGAACGCAACGTACGTACACACGAAGAATGTTGCAGCTGGAACAGTTGGCACAAGTCAGCTATTCGTGTATAACTACACCTTCCTGTATGGTTCAACAACAATAAACGGACAGGAGCTGTACGTTGTCAATCTGCCATACTCGACAGAGTATCAGGACGTGCTAGTGTACAACCCAACTACAGGACAGATATACTACGCACCAATTAACGAGCTTGTCAAGACTTCACAGAATGCATGGCTCTGGAATGGCAACTACATTTATGCTAACCCTGCAGCTGCCGGAGTTGGTATAGGCACAGAGACACCACATGCAACGCTAGAAGTCAATGGAACCTTCAGAGTATCTGGACCAAACGAGAGGTACTTCATGTTCTACTTTGGTGTACTAAACGACTTCGAGTTCAATGGATCAGCACTGATAATACACCCAGCATGGGGACCATCAGGATATAATCCAAGCGCACTCCTCTACCTAAGCGGCAACGTGAGCAACTTCAAGGTTGGAATAGGAACAGACCATCCAGAGTATAAGCTAGATGTTGCAGGAAACATACGTGCAATAGGCAGTGCAGTACTTGCAGACTACTTCTGGTTCACAGAAGCAGGAAATCCAACAAACTTCAGATTCGATTACTTCCCCAACACGCCGATAGGAAACGTGATTGGTCTAGCATACTACAATGGAACAACATGGAGACCAGTAATGGCAATCGACCAGCATGGCTACGTGTTTACACCGAGACTGTACATAACTGAGGAAGGACAGGAACTAAGTCCAAAATGGTTCTTAGACTACAATCCAAGCAATGGAAGACTAACCTTCGTGTATGCTGGAGGAAACATGAACTCGTACAATGAGAAGATGTGGCTACTACCATCAGGAACACTCTACATCACAAGCAACCTACACCTAGGCGGAAGCATAGTTGGAGTACACACGATATACGGACAGGCAAATGCAACAAGCATAACATTCTCACCAAACTCCTGGATTAACATAACAGGAAGACTAAAGGTAGAACCATGGGCAGGAGCACTAACATCACCACCAAAAGGCTGGGGAATGGGAGTATGGACATGGGACGTCTACGCTGAAGGAAGCGTAGGAGTAGGAAGAAATGGAAACCTAGTAGCATGGATAAGCGGAACATTAGACGGACAAGGCTTCATCTACCTAAACAACACAAACAATGGAGCATGGGCAAGAATAAGCAGATGGACTGACAGACTAGAAATACTATCAAGTAACGCGATAGCACTAGCAATAGGACAAATAGGAAACGACATAGTATGGCTAAACAGTAGCGGACTCTACATACATACCGACATCTACGCAGGATCCCACTCGGTATATGCAGACTACTACTGGTTCACAGAATTCGGTAAGAAAACAGGCATGGTATGGGACTTTGTACCAGGATCGAGCACAATACCGTCACCAAGCGACAGTGTCGTACTCGCCGACACAGCAGAAGGTTACGGAATACTATTCAGAATATTCAGAAACGGCACAATAGTAGGCCCTAACAGACTACCCTTCACGGCAATTGCATTAAAACCTTGGACTCTTAATGAGCTAAAAATTGAAAGTGGCCTTTATTGTATAAATGTTAGCGTTATTAAGGAGAATGAGTACAATCAAATAACATGTTCTGTCCCTACAGCATATGCTTATAGCCACGCATACTACCTTATCGCAACGGTAAGTGTAATATCTGAACATGCACTCTTTGAACCTTATCAACAAGCAAATCTTACTGTAAGCATCGGATATAAAATCGTGCTATCGAACGGGAATGTTATCACAATTACATTGGCAAGCAAGCAGTTATTCAAAAATGAGGTGTTAACGAGTGCAACAGTGATACCTCTAGTATTCTACTTACCTCCGGTAAAGGATATAACTAACATCAATCTTAGTGATATAAGAAGCATTTACGTAACCTTTGGTGTTCAGCCCACAAAGTGTTACGGCACGATGAGTATCGTAGCAATTCCTGCATCATGATAAACAACATCGAATTTAAAGGTTCAGAACAGGATAGAGGCGTGCCTAGAGTTTCCGCAAATAATGTCATAATTCTGATAATGACTTCCTTGTTACTTCTACAGTTGATA
>JAMOMD010000139.1 GCA_027068725.1 Thermoproteales archaeon
ATTGTTCTGCTTCTCCTTAAGACCATCCATCTCCATTAAGAACTGGTTACGCACACGCTTCTCTCCACCAACCTCATCACTATACTGCTGGAGAAGACCATCAACCTCATCAATAAATATTATGACTGGCGTTCCCTCAGAAGCTATCTGCCTCGCTTTATCAAACACTCTCTTAACATTCTTCTCGGCTTCACCGAGCCATTTAGACATAATCGTAGCAGGGCTCACATCAATCAATGCAGCATTGATCTCGTTGGCCAATGCATATGCTATGAGTGTCTTTCCACAGCCCGGTGGGCCGAATAACAATATGCCTTTAGGCCATCCCAGAGGGAATAGCTCTGGGTGAAGAGTCGGAATTATAACGGCGCGTTTGAGGGCAAGTTTCACATGCTCGAGATCCACTACATCGTTGAATTTAATCGGGTTTCTCTGGTTCGGATAAATTACTTCTATATCGTCAACCTGTTCTTTCTCCTTAGGCTTTCCGCCCAGGCTAACCTTCTGTAAGTGCTGCTCAAGCTTCTTAATCCTCAGCCTATACTTCTTAATCAGAGCCGCGTAGAAGTCAGCCATAGAGCTATCCGGATATAGTCGTAGGAACCTGACAAACATCTCTATAGCTGCTCTATAGTACTTGATCGCTTTCTCATAATCACCCTTCCTATCAGCCTCTACGGCTAGATGAGCATACTCAGTGCCCTTCTCGATCAGGTATTGTGAAGGCATACTACCATCTACCCCATTATCATTGATAAGGTGAGAAAACCTGTGTGAGGATCTCACCTAGAAAGCTTGATCTTACCTTCTCTCTCAAGCATCTGTAGAGCCATGAATACCTGGCTTCTAGTAACTCCGTACTTCTTACAGAACGTGGATATATCTAGTACTCCACCTGTTGACTTTATCTCTTCGATAAGCCATGTCTTTATGAGATCAACTGATACCTTTGAGCTCGTAGTAGCTCCAACACGGACCGTGGGAGTCTTCATAGCTGGGAATGGCTCCGTCTCAGGCGGTAGTGGGGGTAGAGCCTTTCTCGAACCAGTCTTCTTTACAGTGGTACTGCTGCTCTGAGACGTGTTAATACCCGCTAGCGGAGGGTTGATTAGATTAGTGCTCGTCATTATGCTAGATACTTTCTTCTCAATCTCCATTACAGCCATAGCTAGATCAGGCGCTATCTTCTCGATCTTAGGCTTTATCATCTCGAGCTCCTGTATGATCTCAGGCAGATGCTTTAGAGGCTCCTCTACATGGGTCAGGGTCTTAAGCCTGACTCTGACACGGACGAGATCCATATGGACCAGGTTGAATATTGTGAGAAGCTTACCTATATGATCTAGCTCGTCCAGGAAGATCCTCTCATACTCGTTCTTACCCTGCCTAGCAAACATCTCTGCCTTCCTGGTATGTTCTTCCTGCATCTCCTTGAGATTGTTCATTGTGCCCTCAATGTCGAGGAGCATCCTGTCGATCTGTGCTATTGCTTCAGCTATTGTTTTCCTTATCGGGTCACTGTTGCTCCTAAACCCAAATATCCGCGAGAATAAACCCCTAACGTTCCGTATTGCTAAGCTCACTATGTTGCACCCCTCTTGTTATTGAACCCGATAATCTTGTGGTCCAAAAACATGTTTTTAAACACCTGACAAGGTAGTACCTGGAAAATACCTTATCCTTCAAGCACTACTACTGGTAGAGGCTGCTCCGATGACGGTACTTTTTCCTCCTCCTTGTTCACGGGTCCTATGTCTAATGGCTCTTTCTCAAGCGCCTCGATCTTCTCTAGATGCTTCTTAACACTCTCCTTCTCGAGCTGTGCATGGTCTAGGTGCTTTCTGATCTGATCGGCTGCGGTCTTATATGCCTTGTCAGGTATTTCCCCAGCCATATAGCTTACCTTGAGGCTGGTCATGGCTTTTTCTAGTTCGAGGATTATGTCTTCGAGCTCGTACTGTCTCTTCTTCAGTAGATCCTTTACTTTCTTAGCTTCATCCTTTGCCTTCATAAGTGATTCTTCTAGCTTTTTCTTGAAGGTGTCATAGGCGTGACGAGGGATTTCTTTCTTAGCATACAGGTCTTCGAGAGCGATCTTCCTCTTCCTCAGCCTCTCTAGTCTTCCCTCGACAACCTTGGCTTCATACTCCCATTCAGGCACTAGGACCGCTTCTCCCTCATTGAACGCAAATCTATCAATCGGTATCTGCTTGAACTCTACTTCTCCAAGACTTACTTCTAGATGAGTCACATTACCGTCAGCGTCACTGTAGAAGCTGACTATGTGACCTAGTCTTCTACCATAAGGATCATTGACTGGTTTGCCAAGATATTTTTCTATGTTTTCAACCTTCAGATCCGACACCCGGGAACCCCTCCATCAAATGAGTTTCCAAAAGTCTATGGGTTCAAGGAAAGCTTAAAAAATAATGGACAAATCAGGGGGCACACCATAGAA
>JAMOMD010000140.1 GCA_027068725.1 Thermoproteales archaeon
CCATATATTGCCATCAGGGGTAGGACAGTGAGTATCCAGAGTAGTACACCGTGACTGAATGTTCTTTTTAACTTACGTAGTAGGAATGTGCCTATCCTCCAGGCTAAGGGAACTGGGTGCAGTGGGCATACTTTGTCTCTTGTTTCTCCATTTATCAGGTCTATTGCTAGTGCGAGAACGAGTGCTATAGCATGTATGTACGATAGTGCTATGCTAGGCATGCTAGTGCTAGAAGTGCGATATGTCTCCCGATCTCTATGGAGTATCCGAGCACGTCTCCTGATACTCCTCCAAGTTTTCTAACTGCAATGAGTATGAGAGGAACTGTGAGTAGTATGCTTGCTAGCGTGAAGACGATTCCTCTCGCAAGTCCTAGCAGTAGTACTGCTGTGAGTCCTGTCACAGTGAGTGGGACGGCTATGAGGTAAGGTCTCTCTTTTGCTGCCTTCACGACTATGCTTCCTAGTCCCTCGTGGAGAGGTTCTCCTGCTCTAGCACATATGCTACATGATAGTCTAGAGAACATCTCTGATAGGACTAGCATTCTCAGGAAGGTCTGTACACTACTTGTTGAGAGTGCGGTTGCTACTCCCAGAGATAATAGTGTGAATAGACCACATGCGCCAATTGCGCCAATGTGAGGATCCTTCAGTATAGTATGCCTCTTCTCAGGAGGTGCAAACATTGCATCAAGAACGTCTGTTACACCATCCATGTGTAGGTACCCTGTGAGAACAATGTTCAGCAGATAGAGTAGTACGCATGCAAGTCTTGGTGACATGTTGGTGATGTTCAGTAGCTCTCCGACGAGTGCGATAATTACAGCTATTGGAATGCTGACAGTAAGTATCGAGAAGTCGACGTATCTGAGTGCTTCCTGAACAGGAAGTCTTGATGGAGCTGGAATTATTGTAAAGAATGAAATGTGTGAAAGCATAATATCAATAATCTTTCTTACTGATGCGCACATACGAGCTCAGAAATTGCAGTAACTAGGTAATCATTGTCCTCTCTCTTACCAATGCTAATCCTAAACATCTTGTACTTCTCTCGAGTCTCGCAGTATCTTCTAATAGCAATACCGTACCTCAGGTATAGATCCTCATCAATATACTTATCACACATCATTACAAAGAAGTGAACATCACTGTCATAAGCCTCAATGCCTAGTTTTCGAAGCTCATACACTACCCTACGAGTCTCCTCTTGGACATATCTTCTAGTATTTTCTATATATTTCCTAGCATAGTCAGCGTGTTCTCCTAAGAACTTCTCAAATGCATAAGCATCAATGCTAGATATGGGCCATCTCTGCCCAACGATTCTTATTTTATCAAAATTTGAAAATACTGCACCGATCCTGACTCCAGGACATGCAAATATTTTAGTATATGACTTGACTAGTATCACATTATTGAACTCTAACATTCTCCTAATCATGCTGTGCGTCTCAATGCTCTGGAAGTCTATGAACGATATGTCTACGATAACGTATATGTTTCTATTATAACATTCTTCTATAATTTTCGTAAGTTCTCTCTGAGGTATGTATTTGCCTGTTGGATTATTTGGATTCACTAGTATAAGTGTGCTTGATTGGTCTGCTTTGCGTAGGTTCTCTAGTATCTTATCGTAGTCTGGTAGTAGCCTTGTATTAACTATTACTGTGTTGAAGTATCTAATTTCGATATTTAGTTGAGTGCATATTCTTACGTAGTCGAGGTAGGTCAGGTCTTGTATTATAGCTGTTTTTGGTTTTAGCTGTGTTATAATGTTTAAGATTGCTTGACTTGCACCATTTGTTATCTGTACATTTTGTTCACATACATTCTCGAACTCTGCTATTATTCTTGTGAGTTTAGTTATGTTGTAGTATTTTTCGTAAACTTGTTTTTCTACTGCCTCTCTTATTAGGTCTCTTAGTACTGGGGGTGTGCCTAGCGGGTTCCGGTTTGTTAAGTGATCTTTAATAGGTCTCTTTCTATTGCTAATAGGTTCCAGTACGTGGTCTATATAGTATTTGTAGACTTCTAGCTTACGCTGTATTTGCATTAAAGAATGTACAAGACCACAAGGCTTATAATGATGTTTAACTTAAAATTGTGACAAGAGCATGGCTAAGGTAACCATATCAATAATAAAGGCAGACATTGGTGGCTGTCCAGGTCACGCATGGGTTCATCCAAAGGCGCTGGAGTTTGCTGCAGAGAGACTTGCTGAGGCTCAGAAGAAGGGTCTCATAATTGACTACTACGTGTTCTCCTGTGGCGACGACATGTCGCTTCTAATGACTCACACTAAGGGTGAGAACAACCCAGACATTCATGGTCTTGCGTGGGACATATTCAAGGAGGCTACTGAGAACATTGCAAAGAAGCTCAAGCTCTATGGCGCTGGTCAGGACCTGCTGAAGGACACGTTCAGTGGAAACATCAGAGGCATGGGACCACAGGTAGCTGAGATGGAGATTGAGGAGAGGCCAAGCGAGCCAATAATAGTCATTGCAGCAGACAAGACGGAGCCAGGAGCATTCAATCTGCCACTGTTCAAGATGTTTGCAGACCCATTCACGACAGCCGGACTCGTGATTGATCCCGAGATGCATGAGGGATTCAAGTTCGAGATCCTCGACGTTTACGAGGGTCGCGTCTACATTCTTGACTCACCTGAGCGAATGTACGACATTCTCGCTCTCATAGGAACACCAGGCAGATACATCGTGAGGAGAGTATACAGGAAGAAGGACCTAATGATCGCCTCAGTCATAAGCGTCGAGAGGCTTAACCTGATAGCAGGAAAGTACGTAGGAAAGGACGACCCAGTAGGAATAATCCGAGCACAGCATGGACTACCAGCAGTTGGAGAGATTCTCGAAGCATTTGCATATCCACACATGGTGAGCGGATGGATGAGAGGAAGCCACTCAGGACCACTAATGCCATCTAAGATGGTGCAGATCATACCAGAGAAGAAGATCGCAATTGGACCAAAGGCAACAAGATTCGATGGACCACCAAGAGTAATTGCACTCGGATTCCAGCTACACGATGGCTACCTAGAGGGTCCAGTAGACATGTTTGACGACCCAGCATTTGACTACACAAGAATGATAGCAAACTTCGTGACAGACTACATCAGGAAGATGGGTCCAATAATGCCACACAGATTACCACCAGAAGAGATGGAGTACACAACACTACCAAAGGTACTAGCATCACTAAAGTACATACCACTAGAAGAGTACGAGAAGGACAGACTCAAGTACCTGAAGGAGGCATAATCCCACAATTTCGTATAAAAACACTTCTACTAACAATTCTACAAAATTAACTCTCCTTTCTTACCTTTCTTCAGTTCTACAATTTTGCATAGCACATGCTAGAGATCACTTTTTATTTCCCCTGAAACGTAGACTGGTTTGAGTGATGAGGGAGGTGATCTCGGACTAAATGAAGAGGATAGCAGATGCTGAGTCACTATTCTTCAGACATTGCTCTATACCATAGTTCAGGATTTCTTGATTGTATTAGGACTCTGCCCTGTCCTCTTATTTTAAATACAAATCCTTCTCCTCCAAATAACATTGTTTTTAATCCTCCAAACTTTTTTATTTCAAAATCTACAGTATCGTCCATTGCTACGAGGTGCATGTTGTCTACAATAAGTTCCTTGTCTGGTGAGGCGTGTAATTCAATAATTGATCCGTATGCTGAGACCCATATTCCTCCTGTTCCTGTTACTCTAAGCCATGCGAGTCCTCCTGAGCTAAAGAGTCCCTTGAATCCTTTCCATACAACACTGAACTGGAGATCTCCGTGATGTGCAAGGTAGCACTTGTCGGAGATTATGACTCCTCTGTCTCCTCTAAGCTCGATGTATGCTATGTCACCAGGAACGGCTGGTGCTAGCCATATTGTGGCTCCTTCAGGTCCTGCAATGTACGTGTTTGCAAATACGGACTCTTGACCAACGATGGCTCTCAGAATTCCTCTGTACTGTGTTTTTACTTCTACAGAACCTTCAATAGCTACCATAGCTCCTGGTTCAGCTTCTATGGCTTCTCCTGGGTCGAGCTGTACTTTTAATATGGAGTACGCGGGACGAGACAGTATTTCAAATTTCATATCTCTGTGATACATGCACAAGCCTTAAGAATTTGCGCGACTTAGACTTGTAGGCTCTGTACATGTGACAAGATTTTTAATTTCAAACTATGCTGACTGCGTAGAGAGTCATGTCAGAGACAACAGGAGGATTTAAGCCAATAGTCAGAATAGGAGACACAGACCTGGACGGATACAAGGCAGTTGGATTTGCACTCACTAAGATAAAGGGAATTGGCGTATCGACAGCATTCGCAATCTGCAGATACCTCGGCATTGACCCCCTTACCAGACTAGGTGATCTACCTGACGAAGTCATAAGGAAACTAGACTGGGCCGTAAGAAACCTACACCAGTTTGCACCAGGATGGTTCGTCAATAGACCTAAGGATCCTGAGACTGGAAAGAACCTACACCTAATCGGTGCAGAGCTCATCCTGACGGCCAAGAAGGACATCGACCTAATGAAGAAGATCGGATGCTGGAAAGGAATCAGACACAAGCTTGGTCTCAAGGTACGTGGACAGAGAACAGCTACAACAGGCAGACTCGGTATCACAGTTGGAGTATCAAAAGGAAAGAAGTAACAGTACAAGCGTTATCAGTCACCTCATTTTTGTATCTACTTTCAATACATTTTCCAATACGCGGCTTATCCATACCTTAATTTACTATTTTTAGAACCACTCACTAACATGTTACATATTGATTGGGATGATGAGCCGCATGCTCACGATTTGATGAAGAGTATAGAACCCGTCTGACCTCTCGTTATCTATTGTCTAGAAGCTTATGCTTGTTGTATCAATGTTTTCTCCAAGTACTTTCCTGTAGGCATCTAGGTCAAGTAGTCCATGTCCGCTTAGGTTGAATAGTATCACGCTGTTTGGTGGCGCTTTCTTTGCTATGTCGATGACTGCTCTAATTGCGTGTGCTGACTCTGGTGCTGGCATTATTCCTTCAGTTCTTGCGAAGAGTAGACCTGCTTTCAGGACCTCTTCCTGAGGGTAGGCTATAGGTTTAACATATCCCAGCTTTATGAGTAGGGATAGGCTTGGTGCAGCTCCATGATATCTTAGTCCTGCAGCATGTATTGGAGGTGGGACAAAGTCCTTGCCTAGTGTGTACATCTTAACTAGTGGTAGTATTCCTGCAGTATCAGGATGGTCATATCTGTACTCTCCCTTAGTCATCTTTGGTGCTGCTGCTGCTTCTACAGCTATGAACTGGGTCTTCGTGAAGCCTTCTCCCTTAATCTTCATGCCAATCATGGGGTACGTGAGTCCTGCAAAGTTTGAGCCTCCTCCAACACATCCAATCACGTAGTCTGGCTCTTCAGGAAGTTGTTGAAGTGCCTCTAGTCCAATGACTGTCTGGTGTATTAGAACAAACTCCATGACGCTTCCTGGAAGGTATTTTCTCTCGACGCCTCCTTCCTGTAGAACGTACTCTACTGATTCTCCTATTGCTATGCCTAGGCTTCCTGGATGTTCAGGATTTTGTTCTAGGAATTTCTTGCCAAGCTCTGTTAAGTTGCTTGGGCTCTCGATTACTGTGGCGCCGTACATCTGCATGAGGTACCTTCTGTATGGCTTGGATCGGTAGCTTGCTCTTGTCATGAATATTGTTGCACGTATCCCGAACAGGGATGCTGCAATGGCGACTGCTGTGCCCCACTGTCCTGCACTGGTCTCAGTTACGACTTCCTTAGCACCATCCTCGAGAGCGTAGTAGACCTGTGCTATCGCTGTGTTGAGCTTGTGACTTCCGCTTGGTAGGACACCCTCGAACTTGTAGTATATCTTCACGTCTGGTCTACCTATGGCACGTGCAAAGTTCTCAGCTGGGTTCAGTGGTGTTGGTCTGCCCATCTTCCTGTAGAGCTCGCGTACTTTCTCAGGAATCTCGATCCAGTGCTCGCTCGTGAATTCCTGATCTATGAGTCTACTTGGGAGAATTTTCACGAGAAGTCCTATTCTGGACTCTCTATCATCTAGTGGGTCTCTCGGAGGTGGGAGAGGCACGGGAAGGTCTGGCACTATGTTGTACCAGTACCGGGGGACATCGACGTTTCTTGACATTGTGGTCACGTAGTCTTGTCGTGATTTAAAGTGTTGCGCATTGTACATAAGTGTGCAATAGTTCTCCTGCATGTTATGTACATCTCATATATGTACACCAATGTACTTCATGGAGTGTTAACCTTTTTAAATGCTCAATACTTAGCAGACAAGTGGCAGACAGCACAATAAAGACCATCCTCAGGAAGCTTGCTGATGGAGAAATTCTGAGAGAGGACGAGGCTTACGAGCTTGCGTGCAAGATGCTTCACGGCCAGCTTCAGGATGTTGAGATAGCAGCTGTGCTTACTGCACTTAGAGTACGTGGCGAACATCCTGACGAGGTTGTAGGATTCGCACGTGCATTACGTGATAACTGCGTGAAGATTCCTCTCACGGATGAGGAACGCACATCTCTTCTAGATACTGCAGGTACAGGAGGTGACGGTCTTGGAACAGTCAACGTATCTACAGTCTCAGCCATCCTGACGGCCGCCTGTGGTGGAAAAGTGCTAAAGCACGGTAACAGATCCATGTCAAGCAGATCAGGAAGTGCAGACTTTCTCGAGGCTCTAGGCTTCAAAATAGACCTTGAGCCAAATCAGGTAAGTGAGCTACTTAGAAGAACAGGTTTTGGGTTTGTATTTGCACAGAAGTATCATCCACTACTACGTACAGTGGCGCCAATAAGGAGAGCACTAGGATTCAGGACGATATTCAACCTCGTTGGTCCACTATCAAATCCGGGACTAGTCAAGCGTCAGGTACTTGGCGTAGCTGAGGATCGTCTCTTGAAATTATATGCTTCAGCATGTGCAAGACTTGAGTATGATCACGTAATTCTTGTTCATGGTTCACCACGCATGGATGAGGTCTCGATCTTTGGCCCAACGAAGATTGTTGAGGTTAGAAATGGGAAAGCTGATGAGTATGTTGTAGATCCTGAAGATCTTGGGGTGCCTAGACACGACAAGCTAGAGTCTGTTCAGGTTAACGGTCCTGAAGAGAGTGTTAAGAAGGTTCTTGAAGCTCTGAGACCTGGCTCTAGGGGACCTGTTAGAGATTTCATAGTAGCAAATACAGCATTTGCACTATATTGTGCAGGAATTGTTAAAGATCCTAGAGATGGTGCAGAGCTCTGCTCCAAGATTATTGATGATGGAGTTGCTATCGAGTTCATAACGAAAATAGTTGAAGAAAGTAGAAGAGTGTGATATTTATGAGCATTAGACTCAAGATCTGCGGAGTGACAGATCCTAAGAATCTTGAAGAAATAATTGACTATTGTGACTATGTTGGTGTTATAGTTGATAAGAATATTAAGAGTCCTCGTCGAGTAGACGAGAGTACTGCTAAGAAATTGCTTGAAATATGTATAAGAAATAGGAAGCAAGCTATTGCACTTGCAGTGTCTAGAGACGGTATAGATCTTGCGCATAGTCTCGGTTTTGATATTGTGCAGATTCACCGTACCGATATTAGTCTTGTAGAGTACGCGGTGTCTAAGGGACTCAGTGTCGTTCCTGTATATGTGTCACCTAGTAGGGATGTTGATGAGAAGAGGCTTTCAGAATTCCTAAGGTCGGTACACTCGTTGAGGGGACATGTAGAGTTTGTTCTTCTTGATGGTGATAAGTCTCTTCCCTCGCTAGATAGTGGACTTAAGTTGTCTATAGAGTCCTATAGTGTCTTCGTGAGAATGTGTAGAGAGAATGGTTTTCGTGCTGGTGTTGCAGGAGGCGTAACTCCACTAAATGTCGAGCTTCTTCTTGGACTTAGGCCTGATGTTGTTGATGTGTCGAGTGGTGTTGAGGTAAGGCCGGGTGTTAAGGATGTTGAGAAGGTTCGTGCATTAAGGATGAGGTTGCAGATAGCTAGGTGATGTCTGTGTTTAAGGTTCCTATACAGTATCTTCCTCAGCCGCGGAAGATTGTTCTAAAATTGCTTGAGGACTCTGAGCCGTACATAGTACTTCTCGAGAGTGGTACTGAGTTTAGTGAACGTTCGAGATACACCATAGTTGCATGGGGGTCAAGGCAGGACGTTGTCATATGGCCTGATGATAGTCAGTGTAATGCTTACCGCGAGCTCAAGGATTTGCTTAAGCAGACTGAGAGTGATATTAAACCATTTGGAACACAGCCCGCAGTTGGCTATCTGTCGTATGAGGCAAACACGATAGTCGAGCCTTACCTGAGAGATTACGTTAAAGACTGGGGAAAGTGGCCTCTTATTGAGCTTAGGATTCCCGAATGTGTGATAATATACGATAGGCTTCTGGGACGTGCTTACGTTAGAGGAATATCACTTCAGGATCTCCGCTCTATTTGTCGAGATATTCCTCCACTATCATCAATGCACTTCAAGGTTGGTGATGTCGTAAGTGAGGTTCCTAAGAACAGGTACATTGAGTGGGTCTCAGATTCTCTAAACAAGATTAGAGATGGCGAGATCTTTCAGATCGTTCTCTCGAGATACATAGATGTTGAGTACAGTGGTGAGCCTTACCTCGTGTATCTTCATCTTGCTAAGATCAACCCATCTCCATACCAGTTCTACATAAAGTTCGAGAACAGGTACATCGTTGGTTCAAGTCCTGAACTGCTCGTTGGTGTGAGAGATGACAAGGTTGAGACTTACCCAATAGCCGGAACGAGACCGAGAGGCTCAACTCCTGAGGAGGATCTTAAGCTTGAGGAGGAGCTTCTACATAGTGAGAAGGATTTTGCTGAGCACATAATGCTTGTTGATCTTGCTAGAAATGACATAGGCAAAATCTGCAGATACGGCACAGTGAAGGTCACAGACCTCATGTTCATAGAGAAGTACAGTCATGTTCAGCACCTAGTGACACGTGTCGAAGGCATACTTATGCCAGGGAAAGATATTGTTGATGCACTGTTCGCAACATTTCCAGCAGGTACCGTGACAGGTGCACCAAAGCCACGTGCCATGGAGCTCATATTCTACTACGAGGATCGTGCAAGAGGACCCTACGCTGGCAGTGTAGGAATAATGTCTAGAAGAGGTGGAGAATTTGCAATAACGATACGAAGCTACTATGCGATGAATGGTGTATTAACAATGCAGGCAGGTGCAGGAATAGTCTACGATTCTGTACCTGAGCTCGAGTACATGGAGACTGAGCACAAGCTTGCAGCACTTAAAAAAGCTCTCGAACAAGTATCAAAAGTTAATTATAGCAAAGGTGAGTGACCATGGACATAACACTCATAATAGACAACTACGATAGCTTCGTATACAATCTAGCACAGCTCGTCGGAGAATTAGGCTCAAGACCGATAGTTGTTCGAAATGATGAGATAACTGTAAGTGCTGTAGAGAGAATAAATCCTGATAGAATAATAATATCACCAGGTCCCGGAAGTCCAACAAATCCTAGAGATGTTGGCGTATGTCCTAAGATTATACAACATTTTGAAGGTGTAATACCAATACTTGGTGTATGTCTAGGACATCAGCTCATAGGATACATGTACGGTGCAAAGATTAGACATGCAAGAACAATAAAACATGGAAAACTAAGCAAAATCAGGATAATAAATGATTCTAAATTATTCAGAGATGTTCCTAGGACTATTACTGTGATGCGATATCATAGTCTTGTCATTGATGATGTCCCTCCATGTCTGAGAGTGCTCGCAGTATCTGAAGATGATCAGGAAATAATGGCTATAGAGCACGTCAAGTACGAGATCTTTGGAGTGCAGTTTCACCCTGAGTCTGTCCTGACGGAGTATGGCAAGACGATAATCAAAAATTTCATTGATCTCACAAGACGCTGATGAAGGCAGATCTTAAAAAGAGAATCTTGAGGTGCTGGACTTACTTCAGGAGAGCACACAGCACGTATCTAGCATTCTTTATTTCTTTTGCAAACTTCATAGTAATACAGTATAGACTACTCATACAGTACGTGCCATTTCTACACTACATTTTCAGTAGCTTAACAGCTTTTGCACTGACGTTCTTTGCAGTGTACGTGCCACTTGCAATATTTATTGGATGGTTAGATTATAGAAAACTTGCAGTACCTGTCGATACGGCTCTGATGGCTAAGGCAAATCCATACTCGAGAGATATTGCTAAGGCACTGTATTTGATAGCTGATGGAAAATATGAAGAAGCTAAGAAGGTTCTAGAGAAGTGGTTCAAATAAGCTTTATTATAAATGCTCATTCTGGTCCTGTAAGTCTCTTTGTTATTCCAACCATGTATAGCGGTATCTCCAACCTATCACCAAAGAAGTGGTGAAGCAGCGTCTTCATGATCTCTCTCAAGCCTAGCATTATCGTAACCTTCCTGACACCGCATACCTCGGCAGCCTCTCTCCATGGTCTTGCTTGTAGAACCTTAGCAATTATCATTATCTCGTACTCCTTAGGTAGCTTTGGCTTCTTGCTGCTTGGTAGATAGAAGTACTTTCTAGCAAGTTCAAATATTGCATCAACAGCATTCTCGTACGTCATTGGACCGTACGCGTATGCTACAAGTCTATTGAGCTGTGCTTGCGTGATCTTTGGTTTACAGTCTTCCTCGTTGTCGCATAGTGGTATTTCCCAGTCTGTCAGTAGTAGGGTTGCAACATCAGGTTCAAGATCGTGGTAGGGTCCATGTAGCGAGTTGATTAGCCTTATCCTGAACTCCTTATTTGCAAAATCTATTGCCTTCTTTGCTGGTTCGCTAATTGGCTTCACTAGTAGAACGCTGTACTCTCCACTAACTGGGTTTCTTTCTGGACTCATGTGTACTGGCTTGAACTCATTCCTTATCCAGAACCTTAGTAGTCTCTCATGTACTCCAAATCCTACGCCAACCCAGTCAATTCCCTTCTGTCTTGCCTCTTCCTCGATCATCTTCAGCATGAGGGAGCCAAGTCCCTTATCCTGAAGTTCTGGGTGTGTTGCTATTCTCACTATTCTCCAGCCTCTGAGTTTTGCAAAGTCCGTGAGCTTCCAGTACTTGACTAGTCTATCAGGAATTATGTTTCCAGGAAGCTTAAGTCCCTTAGTCATGACGTCAATTATCTCGTCGCTAATACCTCCCTCCTCGGCAAGCTCTACAGCAACGACAATCTTTCCATTAGGTAGTGCAAGTGCGCGAATGAAGTGGTGTGGTGCATCAAGCATCATTCCTAGATCATCAGGCTCGTTTCTGTAGTGTGCCTGTACGTATATTCCAAAGAACTGTCTCAGCTTCTCCTCGTCCTCAAGAGCCATCTTCTCAAGATCAGGAATAACGTACACTACCTGCTTCTTCTCAACATACTCGAGATCTTCCTTCTCTATCTTTGCTGGCTCTGCATCTAGCAGGAATGTATCGAAGAGCCACTTCTCGACTGGGTCATCGGGTGCATATCTGATGGGCTCGTGCATCTCGTACTCTA
>JAMOMD010000141.1 GCA_027068725.1 Thermoproteales archaeon
TGGTAAGACTACGATGGCTCTTGCTATTGCTTATGAGTTGTATGGTGAACATTGGAGAGAAAACGTCCTAGAACTAAACGCAAGCGACGAAAGAGGAATTGCGGTAATACGTGAGAAAGTAAAGGAATTTGCGAGAAGTTTGCCTACAGCGGGGAATGTATCATTTAGATTAATTATACTTGACGAGGCAGACAACATGACAGAAGACGCACAGCAGGCATTGAGAAGAATAATGGAACTTTACTATTCGACTGCCAGATTCATCCTAATTGCTAACTACGTATCTGGAATAATAGAGCCAATACAGTCAAGATGTGCCGTATTTAGATTTGCGCCAATACCCAAGGAGGCCATGTTTGAACGTCTCAAATACATAGCCAAATGTGAGGGCCTAGAGATAACAGACGATGGTCTTGAGGCTATTTGGGATATTTCACAGGGAGATATGAGAAAAGCAATAAACATACTACAGGCAGCAGCTTCTACATCAACAAAAATAGACGCAGAAGTTGTGTACAAAGCACTTGGCAAGGCTAGTCCCTCGCTGATTAAAGCCTTTCTGCAGGAGGCTCTATACGGAAGTTTTGAGCGTGCGCTCCATAAGCTTGACGAACTTTTCAATGTGTACTGTGCAGATCCCATAGACATAGTCAAGGCAATACATAGGGAAGTCATGTCAAGCTACGGACAAATCAAGGTTGCAGAACACGTAAAGCCTAAGCTTATAGCACTGATCGGAGACGCTCATTACAGAATTTTGCGTGGTGCTGACCCTCGTGCGCAGATAATTGGTCTCCTATCTAAAATACGCCGTATTGTAAGTGAGTACACGTCCCAATAAGTATCGTATATACGAAAAAGAAAGGTTTTTAAACGAGTCCTGAACATACTTGACACAAAGCTTAAAAGGGGTCTCGTATGAGTTCGAACCTTACCCCGAACACAAGAGAGCCCGAACCCCAGATCGTGAGTCCACCACCTGAGCAGCAGAACCAGCAGACCAGCACACAGGCAAAGTCCATACTCGAGAAGCTATACTCAATTCACAAGAAGCAGCAGGTCCAGCAGACAGTCGAGCAGAAGGAGCCTGAGATTCCCAAGGTCTGTCCACACTGTGGTTCCACTAAGATAATCAAGAATGAACTAGGACAGCTCGTATGTGAGCGCTGTGGCTTCGTGATAGAGGACAGGCCACTCGACCTAGGTCCTGAGTGGAGAGCATTTACGCCAGAGGAGAAGGATTCGCGCTCTAGAACAGGATCACCGTTGCGCCATCTAGGACTGACAAGTGAGGCGCTTACCACGAAGATCGACATTGTACATAAGGACTCAAGCGGCAAGGAGCTCAGCCTGAAGCATAAGCTCGAGATAATCAAGTACAGAAGATGGCAGCAGAGAATTAGAATACAGACAAGCCATGAGAGAAACACACTGCAGGCACTGAATGAGCTCAACAGACTTGCATCACAGCTTGGCATACCCAAGACGGTAGTCGATGAGGCACTATCTATCTACATGAAGGTACTTGAGCAAGGCCTAGTGAAGGGCAGAAGCATAGAGGCAATAGTTGCGGCATGTCTACACATGGCTTGCAGAAAGCATGGAATACCAAGGAGCCTTGACGAGATTGCGCAGTACACAAAGGCTAGTAGAAAGGAGATAGCAAGATGCTTCAGACTAATAGCAAGAGAGCTAGGTATTAAGCTGCCTCTTGCAGATCCAAAAATGTACGTACCTAGAATATGCGAGCAGCTGAAGCTAAGTGGCGAGATCATTAGAGAGGCAATGAGAATACTAGATGAGGCTAAGAAGAGAGGCCTAACAGCCGGTAAGGATCCTGCAGGACTAGCAGCAGCTGCAGTTTACATAGCATCACTGCTGAAGGGTGAAATCAGGACGCAGAAGGAGGTTGCAATGGCAGCACAGGTAACGGAGGTGACTGTCAGGAACAGGTACAAGGAGCTTGCAAGAGAGCTCAACATAAAAATACCCATCAAGTAACAGCGTTCAACGTGTTCAGAATAGCAGGAGTCGAGTATATACCTGTCTGCCCAATCTGTAGGCACATTAAGCTAAGGCCTGATTTAATTATTGAACAGAATAATAAGTACATTCTCTTCGTGTGCGAACGTCCCTACAACAATGGTCATATAATACTGGCACTGCGCGAGCACAAATCGTTATACGACGTTGATTATATAACGCTTAAAGAAATGCTTCAAATATCAAAGAAGTGTCTAGAAGTTCTAGCAAAAGCATACTCACCACACGGTTTTAATTTAGATATAGTTCACGAACCTCACCTTGCAATACAAATGGTTCCGAGATGGAATGGTGATGCTAGCTTTGTCTCAGTATTTCATGGTACGAGAGTAATAGCAGAGCCTCCTCAAATGACAGTAAACTACATTAGAAGTATGTGTGATCAGCTTGGAGTAAAACTACTTAGCTGATGCTGTACGATATTGTACTCTCCCTTCTCGTTGCTTTAATTTTAATTGTTGTGTTTGTGCGTATGGTACAGGACTATAGAGTTGTGCTAACGATATCGAAGTTATTACAAAAGAATTACAAAGTGGAATATAGCAAATGCTATGTAATAAATCTCGGCTTATCGAATCTGTGTAGAAATTTCATAATTGAAAATGCGTACTCTCCTCAGGGACATGTGTATCTTGTTGGTAAGGATACAGTGATAATATGTGACGCTCTTCCTGACATTCAGACAAGAACAATAAAGTTGTATGTTACTGTGAAAGTTATTGGTAAGTTATCTGAGTATACTATTACGAAATCTGTCAACTTAGTGTTTCAGTAAGTTTAAATTCCTTAGCTTAGTACCTTACTAACTCAACTCCTATCAGTATTAATACTATGTCTATCATTATGTTACCAGTAGAAGATAAGTAAACGAAGATTAGTGGAAGACCACTTGGTAAGGCAAATGCTATTATTGCAACATCTGCACAGAATAGTAACACAGCCGTGATAAGCACTATTACTCCTCTGTTGGTTACTGTTGTGCTTAGTCCTGCTGTTGCTGCAGTCAGAGCTAGCGATACTGCATATAGTGTTAGTACTATTCTTACAACAGATTTGCATAGAAACTCGAACAGCAATACATAGGCTATAACTAGCTCTACTGCTCTTAGATAGCTTAACGTCACGAGTAGCCTATCCACTTCTGCTCTCCGTGGGCAAAGCATTTATATTCCATTACCTCAACGCAGACGAGATAGAAAATGTCAACACAAACTCAGCAGCCACCTGTAGTACCGCCGCCTCCACCGCTGGTAAAGGTACCGAGACTAATATCACATGCGGGACTTCAGCCAAGGGAGTGGAAAATCGGCAGAGGATACTCTGTGGGAGAGATAAAGGCCCTCGGACTCTCGGTAAGAGAGGCTAGACTACTAGGTATATACGTTGACGAGCGAAGAAAGACGGTCTGGCAGCATAATATTGAGCGTCTTCGCGAATGGCTAATCAAGGTTCTGAAAGGTGAAATATTGCCTCCTGATCCCACTTTGCCGAAGATTATTAAGATAAAGCCAAAGCGTGGTCGCGTATTCCGAGGACTAACACCAGCAGGACGAAGAATGAGAGGACTAATGTCGGTGAAACTGAAGGAGACACACAAGCACAAGTGGAAGAAGAAGCAGAAGGAGAGAGAGCTCAAGAAGAGACACGAAGCAGCACGTGCAAAGGGCGGTCACTAAGCTTGTTAAAAATCCTTATCTTAATCTGTACCTGTTAGTTTGCTAGATTCGTCATTTAGGCTAAATACAACAACTTTAGACTATTGCAAATTCCTTGAATCTATTTCTGTATTTGATAAAGCAGTTAGAAAATTGTTAGGAGCTCGACTCAAGTATCGGTAATATCTGTTTAAGGTTTTCGACAACGTAGTCTGGTGCTAGTTCCAGTTTCTTCCCTTCCCTATTTACAAACGCTATCTTTATTCCTGCAAGTTTTGACCCAATCACATCTTCAACTAATCCGCTCACGATGAGTGCTTGTTCTTTAGCAACTTTTGCTCTTGCAAGTGCTGCCTGGTATATTCTTAATGATGGTTTCCCAGCTCTTGATAAGTCCGAACTTACTACACCTCTAAAGAATCTTAGCATATTATGTCTTAGGAGTACCTTTTTCGCTATATCGTTGTCAAGGTTTGTCAGTATGTACATCTCGTAGCCTTTTTCATTTAATGTCTGTATAGTCTCTTGCGCGTCCTCGTAAGGTACAGCCTGTTCAACTAGTATGGATGAGACGGCATTACTGAAGTAGTCGAGTTCCTGCGGGCTCAGGCTTATTGTGTACTGTCTAACTACGGACATTATGACCTCTCTTGCAAGCTGTCTAAACGATCTGTAGTTACCCTTAGCTATTAAGGCGCTGTACCTGCTCTGCCATTCGTTTCTTATCTTCTCTGCAAGTTCTGTGAGATTGGCTGATAGTCTTAGCTCTGCCTGTAGAAGTCTAGCTATCTCCTCTTCGAAGTTTTCTACGCGCATTAGCGTGTTAAGAATTTCGAAGAAGATTACTCTAAATCTCATAGTAACTGACACGTGTTTCTAAGAGTTTTAAAGCATGACCAAGGAATTTTAAGCAAGTTCAAATAAACTACCGAGTTTCCTAAGATTCCTTATCATATCTGATATGTTCATCTGTGTCACAACTAGAGGTATCTTATCACGTTTTGCAATCTCGACACCGAGCTGATCAGGTTCGGAGATCCCATGTAATACGACGACAGCCGGTTTTAGGTCTGTAAATGCTAAAAGCGAATGAATAGCGACAAGCGGAGAGCGTCCATACTTCACGTTTGTGAATATTGCAGCTCTCTCTGTTGTTGAGCCATAAAGCCTGAAGTAGTCTTGTGGCGATACTTCTAGTATTAGTCTTATACTATCAACAATTGTGTAGCCGTGAATATCGACTTTCTGGACGTCAGGTGGAACAACGACTTTACCCTCTATTGCCTCAACAAATTTCTCAAATGGTACTGGTCGCTCAAAGTCTATCATGTCTATCACGGCTACGAGAAATCTATCACTAAGACGTAGTTGTCTCATTAGTAACTCTAGTCTCTTGCCGCCACGTTCCATCTCTATTGTTATCAGGGTCGTGACAAACTTCTTAATGAAGTGAGCACCTGGACTCCTTCTCCTACCTGACTCGTAATCACTTATCACACTTGGTGTTGTTCCAAGTCTTTCAGCAAGTTCAGCTTGTGAAATCTCGAAAAATTCTCTCCATTTTCGCATAACTTTTCCAGGATTATCAGAAAGCGCTATCTCTCCTGCAATAAGACGAGCAATGTCGGAAATTACGTCTCTTCCGAACTCTAACATCATGTGGCACATCCATAGCAATGTTTAAAACCTTGATCTTTGAAGACATGAAGAAAAATGTTAATCGATCTTGAGCAACTTGAGAGGCAGCTCCAGGAAATTGAAGCTAAGTTTAATGAAATAAACTCTCAGATTGAATATCACTTCTCTAAGATAGATGAGCTCAAGACGCAGCTTAACGATATAAGAAATCAAATAAATGATGTCAGGAACAAGCTTGATAAACTTAACAAGACGCTTCAAGAAAAGCGTGAGGAACTTAATAAGCTCAAGAATAAGAGAAGTGAGCTCATACAGAAGTTGAGAGAGCTTAAACAGAGAAGACGAGAACTTTCAATAGAGATACGTAATAAAAAACAGTTAATCAAAAAGCTTGGACAACTAATAACTGAGCTTAAGCAGAACATTAGACTTGGTAAGAAGCTCAGTAAAGATGATATCAAGAGAATGATAGAGCAATTAGAACTTGAGCACGAGATTTCTCCAACAGATCCTGAGAAGGAGTGGGAGTTCTTCAGGAAAATAATGAGTCTCGAGCGTGAGCTGAACTTGATGGAACTTGTAGATAAGCTACGTGAGCGAGCTAATAATTTAGTGATGGAGCTTGACTACGCCAAGAGTGAGCTTGTGCTAGTCGATGAGGATATTAGGAGAATATCTGAGAAGGAACTTCCTGAAGTCACTAAGAGGATAGAGGAGCTTAGGAACGAAATTTCCAATATAGTATCCCAGATAAGGGAATTGATAAACAAGAGGGAGGAACTGAAGAGCAGGCGAGATAGCATAAAGGAGGAAATACTGAGACACTATGCTGAAATAAAGAAGCTCAGAGAGCAGCTCTACTCGCTGAGGGAGGAGCTTCAGAGGATACAGATTCTGAAAGTTGCTGCAGAGAAGAGTCAGAAATTGCGTGAGAAGCTGCAGAAGAAGCTTGAGCAGAAGAGAATGCTAGAGGAGAGGTTCAGGCAAGCCTACGAGAGACTTATGCGTGGTGAGCGTGTCTCATTGGAGGAGCTAAATATAGCACAGTATCTAGAAGAACAATGATAGTTGAATGAGCTCGATACCGGGCAAGGTGCTGATACTCTGCATTGATAGAGACAATGATGTAGGCGAGCGGCTTGGTGTACCTACACCAGTGATTGGAAGAGATAACCTTCTCAAAGTAGCTATACAGTACATCTTACGCTATCCCGATGATTCGGATGCTAACGCGATGTTCGCAGCAATACAGCTATATGACAACCTCGTAATAACATTAGGAAAAGAGAACGTAGAGGTAGCATTAGTCACAGGTTCTAGCAGTGAAGATATAATGGCGGACCTTAAACTACTAAGCGAAGTCGATAAAGTATTGTCACAATTTAACGCAGACTCAATAATAGTAGTGTCTGACGGTCCTGCTGATGAAAGTGTTGTACCACTACTTCAGTCAAAGAGACCTGTAATCTCGATAAAACGCGTTGTTGTTCGTCAATCAAAGGGTTTCGAAGAATTTGCAGTACTAATGAAGCACTACATTGCTAAGCTCGTAGTTGAGCCTAGGTACAGAAAGTACGCTTTAGGTCTGCCTGGATCGATACTCCTTCTCTATGGCCTATTCTCGATAATTTCGGCATACATGCCCTCGATAGTTGCTGTAGTTGTCGGAGCAATAATAGCGATGCTTGCAGGTATTGCAGCTCTCCTATACGCATTTAACGTACACTCGGAAATCTTAAGATTTATTAGAAAGTACGAGCTAACATTCTTCACAATTGTAATATCAACAGTATTAATGATACTATACCCACTAGTCAATGCCTACATACTAAAACTGAATATACAAAGCCTATTCCTAAAGAGACCGACAATATTTGATGTAATGAGTATAGTCATAGCAATATCGTTACTAACAAACATAATAGAAGTATATGCAAAGAAAGGAATAATCGACAGTAGAAAAATAGTACTTACAGTTGCTGTATCACTATTTCCGACAATAATACTAAATTCAGCTATGTGGTTTGTCATGGGACTAGAACCATTCACAGAGTTTGTAACCTGCATAATAGCGTATGTCGTAGTAAATATACTAACGCTTCTAGTAGTAACGAAGACTGTGAGAAGAATAAGAATATGAGAAATAATGGATATAAAATAATTATTGAACTTTCAGCAGATAGAGAATTTACAGATAATCTGAAAATATTGGAAGTACTCAGCCTCGTTAGACTATCAGGAATTAGCATCGATTACAAACTAAACGACTCTAGAAAAATTGAGCTTACTCTCGATAATGTTGATGATCTAAAGAAACTTATGAACTATCTGTGTCGAAGTGTTTTTATAAAGAGAATTTATTCGGCAGATGACAATGTAGAACTTAGGCTAGGTAGGGGATTTGTTATTAATCGCATTCCTTTAAAAAGAGTGGATACAGCATCTGCACCATTAGAACCAGCCGTATCGAGATTACTCGTAAACTTAGGAGGAGTCGATGAAGGTTCTATAGTGCTCGATCCGTTCTGTGGTTCAGGAGGAATTTTAGCTGAAGCTCGCATGTGCGGTGCAGAGGTTTTATGTGGAGACCTTGTCTACAGATATGTTAAGACTGCTAAAGAAAATCTTGATTTTATATCAGAGTTCTTTGTTGCGGATGCAGGTAATGCACCGCTAAAAGATGAGTGTGTTAATTGTGTCGTTGCAGATCCTCCATACTCTAGATTATCTATTATTGACGAAGATATTGATGTGTTATATTTGAACTTTTTAAAGAATAGTTACAGAGTGTTAAAGAAAGGTTGTAGGTTAGTTGTTTCCACAATATGTTCTCTCCCTATAGAGGATTTTGGAGAGGAGATTGGATTCGAAATTGTTGATATTGGTTTTCAGTACGTGAATAGCACACTTGTGCGGAAAATTGTTGTATTTCGAAAACCTGAATAGGTCGATATTATATTAGTCCTAGCTTTGTTAAGAGATCCATCGCACTGTACTCTGGTGCAAGTTTTACGTAGGCTTTCTTCTCACCTGTCGGTGTTATTAATGTGTTTACTTTGACTACCTTAACGTTGTATAGCTTCTCTATGGCTTCCTTGATCTGCTTTTTCGTTGCCTCCCTCCTGACTATGACCGTTATTTTATTTTCTCTCTCAGCTAGTCTGAGGCTCTTTTCTGTTAGGACAAATCTTATGAGTATCTCGTGAGGCTGCATATTCACTATACAACGAACAAGTTTGTTAGTCTTCTTAAAGCTTCGTCCGTCCAGAGCGTTAATCTTCCAGGTTGTCCACCAGGTGCTAGGACTAGCATGTTCAGATTGTTTACTGTCACTACATCGACGCCTGGCAGGTTCTTTACAGCTTGCATGACCGGGCACTTCTCGCTGACAACGACTAGGACGCTCTTTGGCGTCTTGTATCGTCTTCCTCTTCGCTTGCCCTTTCCTGCACGTATTCTAGTCTTCTCGTGTGCTCTCTCTACATCATCCCATAGTCCAAGCTTCTTGAAAACTCGCTTGACATCCGATGTGAACTGAAGGTTCTCGAAGTCCTTCACAACGACTGGTGGAATCTGTACAACATTGTCGATTATGTGTCCTCTAGCACGTACCAGATCAGGAATTGCTGTCGCTGCTATGGCTGATCTGATTGCAAGTCTCCTTTCCTTCTTGTTAATGTACTCGTGAATCTTCTTCTCCACCTTAGGTGGATGAGCTCTTCTTCCACCAACACACATTGGTGCAAATGCTGCACGCGGCCATAAGTGTCCCTTAATTCTGGGTACTCTTGCAAGACCAAGACCTACTCCGAACGACTCAGCTGTCGTTCTCTTACCAGCCATTGGGTCAGTGCCCTTTGGCTGCAGTCTCTTCGTGAATGCACTCAAGAACGCTCTTCTAATTAGATCTATTCTCACTGGCGTGAAGAAGTGCGGTGGTAGCTCTATTTCTCCAACAGGATTGCCATCAAGGTCAAATACCTTGACCTTCTTAGGCACTTCCCATTTTGGCTTTATCCATGGGCTCAGATCAAGCTCTGGCACTATAGCCATGACTACTCTCACCTGAGCTCGTACGACCATTTATAAGCGTTCTTTCAAGCTAGACCCATCTCAGAATGCCAGAGCTTAGAGAAGAAATTCGTAAACTTAGTGAGAGAGTAGAAGAGTACCAAGATCCACTATCACTAATAGAGCTTCAAGCATTAAGTCTAGAGAATAGACTACTATTCAACGAAAACCTTTTCCTTCCAAAAGAATTTTATCTCGAAATACTGCGAAGACTCTCTAACGATTTTGATAAATTGGTGAGATTTTACCCATCAGTATCTTACAAGAGGAACGTTGAAGAAAAGCTTGCAGGGTTATATAATATCGATAAGGAAAATCTAGTTTTAACAGCAGGTGCTGATGAAGGTATAAAATTAACAATGGACCTATCCCTTCTGCTTAATATACGTAAGGTATTCATAGTAAGACCCTGTTATTCGGTACCAAGAATATATGCTAAGAACTACGGTCTTGACATACGGGACGTAGTAATAGACGAAAGATCTCTACAGATACCATTAGAGAATATCATAGAAGAAGTACTGCAAGGCAATACGAGTAGTCTGATCTATGTCTGTACGCCTAACAATCCGCTTGGTATAGAATTTCCATACAGAGATATTGAGAGGCTAGTTGCAGAGCTCGTGGATAGAGCACTGATAATGATTGACGAGACGTACTTCGAGTACTCAAATCAGGACTTGTCAAATCTTGTTAGGAAGTATGATAATGTCATAATTATTAGATCATTATCAAAATCTTGGGGTCTCGCTGGTTTAAGACTCGGCTATATCGTGACGTCAAGAGAGCTCGCAAAGATTTTTCGATCAATAGCACAGCCATTCAATATTAGTAATATTGCGCTGAGAGTTGTTGAAATAGCTATAGATATGTTCAACATTGTTCGCTCATGCATCGAGGAAACCAGAAAGGTGCGTGAGATCGTTAAGACAAGGTTACTTACGGAGTTTCGTAGTTACATAGAGAAAGTGTTTCCTTCGTCAACTAACTTCCTGTGCATAAAGCTGAGAGAGGATATTGACATTGATAAAGTGTTCACCGAGCTTAGAAAGAGAGGCTTCTATGTGCGTAGGAGTAGTGAACCTCTCTGTGAGAGATGTATTAGAGTAACCATTGGACCCATGCATGTTATGGAGAGGTTTCTTGATTCGTTCAGGAGCGTGCTGGAGAGTGTAGCCAAGTAATTAACTTTACAAAATTATACGTTGCGTATCATAATCACTTGGAGAGACGTGCCTCTCACACCATCATTAGCCGAGAAGATAGAGGGCGTTACAGGTATTGTAGTGTCAATTATCGTGTGGCTTCTCAGGTACATTGTAGCAATAGCGACGCTCAGCGCTGCTGCTCTCGTAGATGCGTGGCACGCTCTCATCGACGCATTAACATCGGCGATAGTCGTCGCTGCAAGCATATATGCTGACAGACCAGCCGACGAAGAGCATCCCTATGGTCATGGAAGAGCACTTGCACTCGGTTCGAATATTATCGGTCTCGTAGTGGTGAGCATCGGAGCTTACCTAGTATATGAGACTGTGCAGCGCTATGTTACTCATGAAGTTAGTCTGCTACAAGGCTTGTCTACACTATACGTTACCGTATTTGCATTGACGGGAGTAGTGAAGCTAGGCCAGTGGTACTTCGCCAAGTACTTAGGTGAAAAATACAACTCGAGATTATGTATAGCAGACTCAAAACATCATCTTGCAGATGGCATTATAACAATATTCGTAACATTTTCACTAGTCCTCACATACATTACACATGTACATCTAATAGACATTGCAGTAGCATTAGCAATATGCGGTTTCATAGTTCGAGAAGGCGTTAAAATAATGAGGGAATCATCATCAATACTACTAGACAGGACAGTACCTGCACTTGCGAAAAAAGTCATAGAAGTCGCAAAGAACGTTAATGGTGTAAGAGAGGTAAAGAATGTGCGAGTAAGAGACTTTGGTCGATACTATGTTGCAGAAGTTGATCTACTACTAGACCCAAGCCTAAGCTTAAGAGAAGCTCACGAGCTTGCACATAAGGTTGAGCACGAGATAAAG
>JAMOMD010000142.1 GCA_027068725.1 Thermoproteales archaeon
GCGACTAAGCGAGAAGGTAGTGACAGGAAAGGCATTCGATAACAGAGTAGGTGTTGCAGTAATGATATGGTGCTTAAACATGCTTAGAAACGTCGATCTCGAGTGCACAGTCTACGCAGTTGCCACCGTACAGGAAGAGATAGGTCTGCGTGGTGCAGGCATAGCCGCCGAGAAAGTCTATCCGACATACGCTATCGCACTTGATACAACACCAACACAAGATGTTCCTGGAGTACCTGAACGTGAGCAGACAATAAAGCTAGGTAAGGGTCCCGCAATCAAGGTCATGGATGGTGGTAGAGTAGGAATGTTCATTGCTCATCCAGTAGTCAGGCAGCACCTGATCGATATTGCAAAACGTGAGAATATTCCTTACCAGCTTGAGATTCTTCTAGGAGGAACAACTGACGCAACAGCTATAGCATTTAGAAGAGAAGGAATACCAGCTGGAGGTATAGCAGTACCCACAAGATACATTCACTCACCAGTCGAGCTCCTAGACATGGAAGATGCAATAAATGCAGCAAAACTACTTGCAAAAGCTATAGAATACACAACTGAAAGTCTTGCAGAAAAACTGAAAGAACACCAAATCAAATAGCATCCAACATCTCAACGTTTATATTATTAACATCAAATTCTCTATAAGGAACTACCTTACTCAATTCTATAGGCCTAAACTCGACATCTCTACCGAGTACTTCCTTCTCAAGTACTCCAATAAGATTAACAAGTCTTAGCTTACCAATCATTAAGGTTTCATTAGCAATATCAATAATAACTCTAAGCTTATCCTCATTAACAATTCTCTCACCATCAATAATGAGAGGCATATCAAGTCTATCATCAGCCTGAACCTCAACTACAGTCTCACCATCCTCACGTATTGATATTATTCCACTATGTTTGAACCCTACCTGCTGCGCAATCTTTAGAATATTGTATGCAAGCTCAACATTTCTAGCAGTAAAATGTATTATTGGTGCACGAACAAGAAGCCACACATTCCTATACTCAGCCTTCTCAAGCTCATGCACTATCTCGCCTAAAGTAACAGGTCTATGCCACTTCTTGATGAACCTGAACTCGTGACTACTCTTAGCAAGTGCGAGTCTCTTTGTCTCTGCTAGAATTATTCTACCACTACAACTGCTTGTGGTAAAGTAATCACGTGCAAGCTTGTTAAATTCTATTAGGAAGTCCTTTATATCAAAGTCTACAAGACCTTTCTCACACTCCTCAAGTAGTCGCTTGACAAATGCTTCCTTTCTCTGAGAGAAAACGTCAAGTTTGCTCACGACTACTGAGGCTTCTCAAGTAGTCTTAAGCCATGTCTAGCGATAGAGTATACCCATGGAGTAACAAGTTCGATAAAGCACTAGTTAGAGCAAGATACAGGTTCGCCAAAAGAGTAGTGAAAGCTCTAGCTAGTTCGAAGACAGTATTGAATATACTAGACGTAGGTACAGGATATGGAGTAGGTCTACAAGAGATTCTAAATAGAGGAGTAAGAATTGTTGCAATAGACATAGATGAAAAATGTATAAAATATGTGTATAATAACTTAGACTCAACAGTGCTGGATGTTGCTGTCTGTGATGCTATGCTTCTACCTTTTCGTCCTAGATTATTTCATGCTGTGCTTATTATGGATGTTATAGAACACGTCACTAACCCTGAGAGACTCTTAAGAGAATCTTGTAGAGTTACAAAATCTTCAGGTCTTCTAATATTATCAACACCTAATAAAAATGTTGTTAAGCACAATCCACATCATGTGAGAGAGTTCTCAGTAAAGGAACTTGTCAAGCTTATACGTAAGACCTGCACATGTAAGATTATTGGATTATTTGGTCAAGTTCCCGTGAACAAGTTACTATCTATACTGAGCAAAGTGTTGAGAATAGATTTTGTAGCGAAATTTGTTAAGTTATTGCCAAATTACGAGACTTGTAATATAGAAGATTTCTTGAGCGAGAACGAGCTAGTGAATTTGCTTGCGTGTGAAGTCTATAGATGTGGAATAATTAGGGATTTTGCTCACGTTGTTGCTGTTGTTCTTGTCTCTTAGCTTTCTTCTTTTTCATATAGTGAGTCTCGTACTTCTCTAGGACTCCAGCTTCCTCAAGTGCTGACACTATTGCTATGACGGTTGACGTTATGGCATAGTCTGTAGCTATTGTGACTTGTGGTATTAGGTCAATTACAAGTGTTGCGAAGCGGAATATTCCGACAGGTATTCCCTCTCTTGCTCCTACGAGAATGTGGACCTTATCATATTTTGTGAATATCTCAGCAAGCTTATCCTTCACATGCATTATGTATTCTCCCTTTGGGTCAGTTACTATAATTGGCTCATTTCTATGAAGTCTAACATACTGATATAGTTCATACAC
>JAMOMD010000143.1 GCA_027068725.1 Thermoproteales archaeon
AGATATCCTAATGCTAAGAGAAACAGAGAGAGAAGCAAGAAGACTCACAGTCAGGTAAGAATCCACAGATTATACAAACATACTCTTCACTTTACCAATCTTCTACAACAAGTTACCAATCTCTCTGCCAATTACTTTAAACTCCCTAAAGCAAATAACCTACGAATGATGAGTCTTACCCCACTCAGATAGGTGAAGAGGAGCACCGCAGCTGAGTCTAGAGAAGGCTAAAAATAGGAAAATATACTCACTAAATTATGTGGGAGGTCCCTGACAGGTCTACACGACCTGGATGAAGGGACCGCCCGTCGAGCCGAAACATCTTGAGAAATTATTCTCTCACAATAAAGTGGAGAGAAATTTAATAAAATTCCAGACCTCACAGGAAGTATTGGTTCATGATGAATAGTGGTGGGGCTGATAGATGCTGAACCCTAGACTTTTGCTGATCTTTTTTACTGTGTCTGTTGTTCAGTATATGTTTGAGATTCCTCAGTCTGTTCTGCCTCGCTTTGTTCTATTCTACTTTTGATTAGTTGAACAAACTCTCTTATAATCTCTTTCAACTCTCTTACCTCCTTCAAAAGTTCTTCTAACTGTGGAATTTCTACACTTACTTTGATATCTCTAATAACTAACTGATTAGCGTTTGTCTTTGGCTCACCGTCTTTCGGGATAGTTCTTACGGTACTACTTTTCTTCTCTACTCCTGATAGCTCTGCTATTACTGTTAGTAGATCTTTCTTTTTCTTATTAGCAAATAGCATCAACGTATACCTACTCAAAAATACGTAAATACTGATTCTGTAAAATAAGCAAAGAACATTTATACAAGCCTAATTAGCCTTCCTTCTTGTCTCAGGTTAGCACCGTTTTAAGAGTAGCAATAATGAGACTGAACACTATGCATCATGTTACACTTTCAGTACTACTAATGTTGCTCACTGTGTTGCTAGGTGCTATACTCTTTATAGTTTCACTATCTACACATTATCTAACAGCGAATAGTACGCAGATATTAGCTGTCTCAGAGCATGGCAATGCTAGTGAGATAGATGTTGAGTATTGTGCAATAATGTACTCGGCTAATGTAAGCAAGTTATTTAATTACAAATTTTCATACATCATTCTAGACCCTGACGAAGTTAATAGATCGGATATTATTGAGATAAGAGAACATATACCAAATGTGAAAATTCTTGCTTATGTAAATATTGGACTTGCTGAATCTTGGAGAAGCTACTGGGAGAAGGTTCTGAGTCTCGGCATAGTTCACGGTGAGTCTGAGTATAGTGGTGAATATTACGTCGAATATTGGTCTAGCAAGTGGATGAATATTATTCATAACATTGTGCTTAATGCTTGTAAGAAAGGGTTTGATGGTGTAATGCTCGATAATTTAGATGTTTGTATGGTCTTAAAGTACAGTAACTTCAGCTGGGTTCCGAGAGATCCCTGTGCTCTCATGATAAGTGTCGTGAAGGATGTTTATAATTTTTCAAAACGTGTTTGTGGAAGAAGGTTTCTGATATTTGTTAATATTGGCTCAGCTATTAATTTACTTAAGAATAGCTCTCTGTTAAGTTCTATAGATGGTGTCGTGAGAGAGGAATCAATATACATGTGGAATGGCGATAAATGTGTACCTGTTGATAACAGTACATCAAGGTACATTCTTACTCAGCTCAGTACCGTCAGGAGGCTTGGGAAGACTGTGATACTTGTCGAGTGTGTTGAGAACATGTCGATGGTATATCGTGTGGCAAGAATTGCAGCAAAGTATGGGTTCTGTATTGTTCCACAACCTGCGTGGGATCCAAATTACGAGGGTCCACCACTTGTTCCAGCTGGAAAGTAGAGTGTTGATCAGCGCTCGGTGTATAGCTCATCGGATCGCATGGGGGGCAAGTGTCATCATCTCCTTGCTAGACTATGTTAGTATGTCTCTCAGGTATATTTTATGTCTTCCTAATTTTCCTCCATAGTTTGCTCCTGATATGCCTAGAACTCCATCGTATTTTGATAGTTCTTCTATGCATATTCTAATTGCTTTCTTTACATGTTCTATAGTCATTCCATTTATCACTATTTCATATATTGAGTTAACTCCTTCGGGAACTCTCGAGTTCTTTATCTTATTTCTTAACGATGGACAGTAGTAATAGTTTGTTGGTGGTCCAATTGGTGGATAGTTCTCGGGTAGTGAACCTGATGGACATGCTCCAAATGGTGTTACAACTCCCTCAACATTGTACAGTCTCTTGACAGCTTCTCTACATGCTCTTCTGCAGGAGACATGGTCTCTACAGAAGACCCATACAGCTGCTCCTGATATTCCAATTCCATAGTTGAGGTATCTCTCTATTT
>JAMOMD010000144.1 GCA_027068725.1 Thermoproteales archaeon
GTACTTAACGTCAAGCTTAAGCTCGTACACTCCTGGCTTTACACTATCTGGCACGTTGAATACAAATACCAGAGGAATAGGCTTTCCAGGAACAACTGCTGGTATTGTGACCTTTGTAGTATTTGGCGTAGGCGCTGTAAATCCTCTAGGTAACACAAGTTTCACAGTAACGTTTCTTGCAGTTCCAGTACCTGCATTTACTAAGGTCACGTTAAGTAGGACATTGTCTGTTCCTGGAAATACTACAGGTGGATAAGTCATTGCGTACAGAATCCTTATCTTGGGGTACGGTATTGTCACAGTAACGTTCTTCCTAATTATTACTGTTCCAAATCTTATCAGTAGAGGAACAGTGTACGTGCCCTTTGTAGCGTTGTTTCTAATGTCCACTATGTACACTATCTTCGTTGGCTCATATGCTGGAATGACAGGCAAGTACTTGCAGAGCATCTTCTTGCCGGGTCTATACAGTGGATAGCCAAGTGGCAGACAGACGTTGACATTCCTTATCGTAGATGTTGATAGTAGAGTTATCTCAAGAGGAACATTATCAGCACCTGGTCCTACAAGCTCCATGTCTGGGACAAGCCATGATGCTCCTAGTGCTGTTATGTTGACTGTTGGTATGCATATTGTGAATGTCTTCGTGAGATTCCACATGTTTGTTGTTCCAACAGTAATGTTGAGCGTCTCAGTATAGCAGCCTCCTGTCACGTTACTGTATATGTCTACGATGAACGTTACAGGTACAGGTCTGCCAGGAGGAAGTGCGCCAATAGTCTTAGTTAGTACATGTACAATCTTTCCATTTCTCTTAGCGTAGAGTGGATACTTCAAGATCAGGTGTACGGTAACGTTGAGGAGCGTGCTTGTGCCTGTATTTAGCAGATATACTGTAAGTGGAACATCTTCGGCACCTGGACCAACGTACTGAACCTTGCCCATTCCTAGGAGAGCACTGTAGACGCTTATGCCAGCGTTACCAACTACTGGTAACGTGAGGTCAACAGTCTGCTCGACCTCTTTCAGGTACACGAAGACTGGTCTTCCATAGACGTAGGTCGTGTTGTAGAGCACGTAGTCGAGCTTGACCTTGATCGTGTAGAGTCCTGGCTTTGTTGTTGGTGGTATAGACAGATAGAATATGCATGTGTAGTTCTTTCCTGGCTTGAGCATTGGTATCTTGCAGGTCTGCTCCTTGGAGTACCACTGTATTCCTGATGGTAGGCTCAGCTTAACCTTGATGTCGTACGCGAAGTAGCTGCTAGGAACTTCAGGAGGCATCAGGACAACGACCTTCAGTGGCACGAGTGTGCTTCCTGGCGATGCCATGCCCATCCAGTAGCCATATGCTACAAGCTGTATGGTCTGTGCGTGAGCTACGTGAATTGTCAAGAGTGCGAGCGTTAGTGTTATAGCTAACAGAGCTAGCGATACGTTACGCGACATATTTCTAGTGACATAGCGAGCGTATAATAAGTGTTACTGCGCTGCACCGTAATACATGTCATGCAGATAAGACACGTAATACAGTTATAAGCTACCTCAGCTCTAGAACGTGATGTACAGCGAGACGCAGCAGTACGTGGACATGTCATACATAGTCAGGGTAACGCTCGTACTATCTCTGATCGCGCTCTTGGCAATGTACACCGAGACGATGGTTCTGCCAGCAATGAGAAAGCTAATGATAGAATTTCACGTGACTGAAGCAGACATTGCGTGGATACTCACTGCCTATCTTCTATCAGGAGTAGCTGCGACCCCTCTCATGGGCAAGCTAAGTGACCTGTATGGACGAAAGAAGATACTACTTCTAGTACTTGCAATGTATGCACTTGGCTTGACGCTGTGTAGCTTCTCGAAGAACTTCACGTCATTCGTGATCTCTCGAGCACTTCAGGGTATTGGAATGGCCATGTTCCCAGTAGCGTTCAGTATTGTGAGAGAGCAGCTGCCTGCGAGATACATACCAATTGCACAAGGCATGATCAGTGCCATGTTTGGCATAGGATCAATAATAGGACTCATTGTTGGTGCGCATGTTCTCCAGTACTTTGGATGGAGAACACTGTTTCGCTCTGCAGCAATACTAGCATGGGGTCTAATACTTGTTGAGCACCTGACTGTGAGAGAAGTTCCACGCGAGTTCAGGGGAGGAAAAATAGACTATGTAGGACTATTCCTACTGTCCGCAGGCACGGCACTGCTCTGTTTTGCATTTGAGAGAGCATCATACCTTGGATGGACAAGCACGCCAGTGATCATGTCAATAGCAACAGGAATAATCTGCTACATCGCGTTCATGTTCTGGGAACTTGCCGAGACTGAGCCTTTCGTCGACTTGAGAAGATTAGCCGAGATA
>JAMOMD010000145.1 GCA_027068725.1 Thermoproteales archaeon
AGTTTGTCAACATGTTACGCTACATAAAGTCGAGATACGACTTGAAGAGTATAGTTAGCTATGTTGGAAGTAGAAAATCAGAAACTGTTAAGCGTAGTATTAGACCAGCAACATACATAGATTCAGAAGCAGGACTTCTGACACATGCTGTATGTTACAAGTTTCCGAAACTTCTAGAGTACCTATACATATGGTATAGGGCCAAGTTGCCGCTTTTTCGAGATTATATGCTTGGCATAGAGCGTGTAAGCTGTGTTACATGCCCATTCAAGTCATGTCACGAGATAAAGATTGGAGCTCAAGAATATCCTGAAGTATATGAGCTCTGGCTTCCCTACATCAAGAAACTGCTGAGATCAATGTTGAGAGATGATAAAGATGTAGAAAAGGCGCTCCAGGTGCACTTATGGAGATTCTATTTATTGCACTCAGACGCTCAATATATTGCAAGAAAAATTGGAGTAAAGTTAGTAGAACCCTACAGAATGCAACTAAATGCCATTCAGGATGCGATTAGTGTTACATCACTTGAAAAGAATAAAATAGCATTGAAAATTAAGGTCCGCCATAAGGACAGACTACTTCTTCTTCGTAACATTGCTACAGTACTCTTTCCAGATATTAGAACCGATGTTTACAAGAAGAACAGTATTAACACACTGAGCATATTTAGCCCTGGACTAAGTCTCGAAGTGCAGGAAGACGGTACTATACTAGCCGAGTTCTCTCAAGATAGTGCTGAGCTTCTCATAAATGTGCTTAAGTTATGCTACATGGTTCTATCCTGTCTAGAATGCGAGCACTGTATCTACAACTGTCCTGAAAACGCTATTAACATACCATTTAGCATAGACCCAGCAAAGTGCAGTAAATGTCTTAGATGTCTAGATGCTTGTGTCCCTGCAAGATATCTATTCGACATGATAATAATGAGCGAAATAACTAGCATAAAGTACGCACGTGAAAGAATGGAGAAGATACGAGAAAAGTACAAGGAGATACTAATTAGGACAAGGCTTGAAAGTGATATTGAATGGCTAAAGTGGTAATTTGTCGAGTTTTCTAAGTTTTATTTTGGATAATCTACTCATAACATCGTCAACATATCTTAACACCCTATACCTTGGTATTGAGTACTCTTTCTCTAGCTTCTCTAATACAAGACTCATAACTATGTCATACTTCTTATATTTCTCATTAAGTTGTCTCCAAGGAATATCTACAAGACCTTTTCCTATATCCTCGTCTACCGGAAGAACTTTCTTATACATCAGAAATGCTATGATAGGATACCCGATGTATCCTCTAAGCTTTGTACCATTATCATCACTATATGCAACTCCTTTAGAAAGATCCACATATACAGTGTAGGTGCGTGAACCGTCTGATGATTTAACCCTACACATATGTTCATTAAGTACCTCGAGACGGTTACCAACTAGTGCTGACAGGGCCTCAAGTACCTTTATCTTAGGTGGTAGTCGCAGTGTCTCCATTTGTCTCAAGTCTCATGTTTCAGGTAGAACAGCATTTCTATGATACCTCTACGTCTGGTGGTGTTTCTATCCACTTCGGTGGTGTTACAGATCCGAAACGGTGGGCCACCCACAGGTCAATAATTAGTCTCAGCATATCTCCTAACACTGCACGCTAACAAGAATACTTGATGAGCAATGTCTTATCATGACTCTGGCAGAGAAGACAATTGAGGAGACTGTGATTGTGACATGCACGCCTCGTGTAGAACTGTGTAGAGTATGTGGCACATTACGTGATATTGCAGAGATGTTCAGAGTAGTGTACAGACGTAAACAGTTTGAGGAGATGAGCCTTGGCTCAGGAAAGCTTGACGAGAAAGATCTCAAGATTGTGAGAGAGATCCTGCGAAGAAGACATACTTCTGTGCTAGAGTTTGTTAATACACTATGGTTTGTTGAGTGTAGCAGAGTAGCAACACACGAGATTGTGAGACACAGAATAGCGAGCTACTGGCAAGAAAGTCAGCGTTATTGTACTACTGTTGGCATACTTTTACCAAGGTCACTACTGAGGGACGATGTATTATCGTTATTGAGAAAAATGTATGATAAGTATGTAGAACTACTTAACGAGAAGAAGTGTAGACCTTTTGGTGAAGATGCTAAACAGTACGTGAGGTATATTCTACCAAATGCGGCTCTATCAAGAATATTCATACAAATGAACTTGAGAGAGCTTGTTGAAGTATTTCTCCCTCTCAGGATGTGCAGAAGGGCACAGGCAGAGCTGAGGTACATAGCAATAAAGATGTACCTGAAGCTTGTTGAAGTATTTCCAGAGATAAGAGATGTGACAGGGCCGAGATGTATAGTGTATGGA
>JAMOMD010000146.1 GCA_027068725.1 Thermoproteales archaeon
TACAAGAATTCCCACATCTGCATCCTTGAGAGCTTCACGAAGAACTGCTGTAGTTATTGTTGTGCTACCTGAACTATCCCAGTCCATTCCTATGAGATTGTTAAATGCTTGAAAGAACACTGGATGACTAAACCTTCTCACAGTCTCGCGTACACCAAATTCCTCAACCATTATCGTAACTATGAGACGACTAAGCTTCTTCATACGCTCAAATAGCCACCGTGGCACAACACCATCATGAAGCGGCAAGTCAGCAAATCCTGCTAAGCTCATCCCTGTGCCTAGTCTAGTCTAGAGAAATAAAAAGACTAGAGCTAGACACTGTCAAGAATACGTACACGGGAGGTCTCGTCTACCTGTTCCTAGGTAGTGCCACAAGATGTAGAATAGCCATTACGAGAAAGAGCATAGTCAACAGATGAAAATATGCTACCAGCGACTTCTCGAGCAGTAATCCTGCAAGTGCTACAGCAGGTATTGTCACGATCTTGTAGACTACTCCAAGAAATCCAAGTACCTGCGAGAGAGGTACATCTCTCCTAAGCTCGTCCATGTATGGCGTGAGTGAGGTATTCCAGAAGCATGTCGATAGTCCTGATAGGAAAGCAGACAGGAGCAGTAGCGTTATTGCATGGTGAATCACTGCCAGGTAGAAAATGTACACGTACGCTGACGCGAGAAGCTCAGAAACTACAATGAAGATCCATCTCCTGCCAAGCCTGTCGCAGAGATGGCCTACGCTCGTCATAAGCACGGCCATTGTCAGGAACATCGTAGAGCTGAACATTGCAACATCCATGCTAGTGAAGTGTCCATTCCTGAGAGCAATCAGGAGATCATATGACAAGAACATGAACCACGCAACGTACGTTGGAACAACGAGAAGCACTGCTCTCAACAGTGCTCTCGTACGCAGAATCTTTCTCACATGACTTAGACTAACACGATAGTCAACATGTACTGCTACACGCCTTGGTAGAAACACTGCAGCACATAGACCAAGTAGACATAGTACAAGTGGCACAGAGTAGCTAAACGAGACACTGCGCAGCCCGGCAATAGCTAACGGTGCGGCGAGCGGCGCAACGACCTGCGCTGCTGAGCGTACAGTCTCGTACACTGACACGGACAGTGACTTACGCTGACGAGATAGCTCAACAGCAAGACTGTACACTGCAACACTGTTAAGTCCAAAGCCAAGAGTAGTGATGCAGCAACCAGCAAGGACAAACCACACAGCTACATTACGCATAACGCCAGTCAACATGAAGGACAGATACCCAAGACACGTCAAGACAAGCGACAGCACGTAAAGCAGAACTGCACTAACACCAACAAGCGCAACAAAACTAGCAAGAAGACTAAACACCCACGTAGCAGAAGAAATAAGACCAACAACACTATACGCAATACCAAGCCTATCAACAAGAACAGAACACAAGATGTTATCCATACCAACAGAAAATACAAAAAACAACTGAGCAACAAACAGTAAAAGCACCCTCCTCATGCACAACCTCGTCAAATACTATAACTAGCAACAATTATAAAGTACAACATCTCACTTAACAAACATATATGAAACATTATACGACCAACACTAGCGCTGATGTACATGTTTTGTCCGTAGCCCTATCAACACTAGTACCCAAGCTATCATATAGATAATCGACGCCATAGTTACACCTATCGCACACTCTAAAAGAGACATTGATATTAACAAACTACAAAATGAGTAGAACATCTCAAAAGTAGCTACCACAGCCAGAAATACACCAGCCTCTATAACACCTTCATTATAATACCTTCTCAATCTCCATAAGCCATATAGAACACCCACAAGCCCTATCAAGACGAGCACTACACCTAAGATAAGTGTTGTATACTGCACTAGCAGTACAGCATATGCCGCACTTCCCAAAATAGTGATGAACCTGTAGTTACCAGCTAATTCTACAGCTATAGCCACTAGAAATAACGTCAGGTTAATTATAATTAACAAACAGCCAATAAATCCAACAAAAGTTAGTACACTACAAATTCTTAGACTATTCTCAACTCTTCTGAATCCCCTACTTAGACAGAACATAGCTAATGCCGTAAACACAGACGATAAATCGCAACAGGAAAACAAATAGAACACAAAATCAAGGGAAGGAAATCTCTCACCTTCAGGTGAAGTTTTGAAAAACCACATGTGCATAATCATACTTGCTACAAATAGCAGACTGACTGAGCATAATATCAGTATAATTCCAACACTGATAAGCCTCAAGTGTGAGTCTCTCGCAGACACTGTTAACTGATAAGTTCAGAAATATATATTTCATTACAAGAGGAAT
>JAMOMD010000147.1 GCA_027068725.1 Thermoproteales archaeon
CTTCTTGCGGAAGAACACGTTCCTTTTCTAAGCTAGTCTTTTTATGCTTTACCTTCTGGTTATGTCTATGTGTTTTTCAATCAGCTCATATATTTTGATGGCTGTCTCTTTCGAGTTGTAGTTGTAAAATATTGGTAGGTTATATCTGTGTGCTAGTTCTGTGTATTTTTGTACTAGTTTGCGTAGGAAATCCATGTTTTCGAATATGTCTCTTTGTTGATTTCTTTGTGCTATTCTTTCAGCGAGTTGTTCAGGTTCTAGTAATAATACGATTGTTATGTCGGGGTGAGGTAAGCGTTGTTGTATTATTATTAACCATTCTTCTGGTAGTCCCTGTATGCTTTGGTACGCTATTGTTGAAAGCATGTATCTTTCCTGTATAACTGTTTTCCCCTCGTATAGGGCCGGTAAGACTTCTCTATGAATGTGATAGTATCGGTCTGCCACAAAGAGTAATGCATAAACTTCTGGAGGTTCAACATGTTCCTTTAGTACCCAATCACGTATTAGTGCTCCTATTGGGTTTAGTCCCGGTTCAGATGTTATGCAAGTTTCGATTCCTTTTTCCTTGAGTAGTTGTGCTAAGTGTTTAGCGACTGTGCTTTTTCCGACTCCATCGGGTCCTTCGAGAACAATCCAGAACCCCCTGCGCATGACAAGGGTGATGTTATAAAGTTTTTAAGCTTTACATAATCAACCTAAGTTGTTAAGATGCGGGGACTCGTCCCCTACCCGCACGGGCCTAGGTAGGGGGCCCATGCGGGCGGTTCATCCTATCCCCGCACCGGCCAGGGAGAGGGGCCGGTTATATGTTGTGTTTTGTGTCTGTTTTTAAGTGTTTGTTTACGTGTAAATGTGACAGCTCCATATTATTGCTGTGCAAGGGCCAATTTCTATGTTTACACCTTCTTGTGTTAGTCTTTTTGCTATGTAGTGTATTACTACGGATACGAAGTACATGTTGTCTATGTGGGCTCTACCGAAGTCGTGGCTTCTGCAGTATACTGCTGTTACTAACGTGTTGTTTCTTATCAGGAACTGGAACTTGTTCCAGCACGGGGGGTCGTTTATTAGCTGGGTGTTGTCTGTGGTTGTGTCCCACATTTCCAGTATGGCATATCTTGCTCCTCTGTCTTTTACAAGTATTTTGACGACGTTCTCCAACTGGTCTATTCTTGGGAAGCCGATTTCTGCAAGCTTCTTAACGTAGTCCGCGGCTGAGGTGTCTACTGGTGTGGCTGTCCCAGCGGTTAGTCTCTTGTATGCCTTCTCTAGCTGTAGTCCCCATCTTCTGAGTCTCTCGCCATACGTGTACTGTTTTGACCAGTCTGGCTCGCCGTTGAGTATCTGCTCTATGTACTGGGCGATCTGTCCCTCTGCTGGTGGTGTGCCGGGCTGTGGTAGTGATAGTGTAATCTTCTTGACCCAGTCTGGTATGGGCTCGACATTGAGCACCTTGACTTTCCCGTTCTCGAACTCTAGCTCTATCCTGGGCAGCTTGTAGTATGTTATTACTGCCTGTACTTCCCTTGTCTTTCCATGCCTTGTCTCTATTTCCCAGCCGTACCTGAGTATTATGTCAACCATGTGTTTGTAGCCTATGAATATGTCAGTTGCCTCGGCGTAGACTAATCTGAACTGTGGCACTATTCTTGCCCTGAAGTTTGGCATATGTATCTCAAATGCTGGTGACAGCAATTCTCCTGTTGCTTGTATTGGCTCTAGTTCGAGATGTTTCTCACCTGTTGTAGTTGTCCGTGGTTTAATGTCGGTGAATATTGGTATTATTATGGGCTCGACTGGGAAGGGCTCCTTGTTATAGACCTCGACTGCGTGCGGTCCAAGGTATTTCCCTACGGCGTGTATTACAACGGCATTTTCTGGTTCCTGCGTTCCCGCATGTGCAATCAGTTCAAGTATTGTCAGGAGGTACTTCCTAGGTATTGGACTAGGCAACTCGATGTGTAGCTTACCGTCATTGCCTCTCCATGTTCTGCAGGGGATGTAGAAGACCTTTGACCCGACCTCTACCTTCTGCACTGGTAGGTTTGGCTCGATGTCCTCGACGTTCATTAGGTCGAGGAGCTGTATTTGCTGTCTGAAGCGCTGTACAGCTACCTCAAGCATGTTACACCACTTGTACGTCTCCAATGTTGCATGACTATCATCAACATTGGGTATTCTACCATCTGGTAGGGTGCCATATAGGTACAACATTGCTACTGCCTTGCCAACGGGCCAGCCACCATCAGGCCCATACTCCCTTCCCGCAACTACGAGGTACCTGATGTTTGGGTTTGCGATAATGTTCGCAACCATGTACTGTATGCCACTGCACA
>JAMOMD010000148.1 GCA_027068725.1 Thermoproteales archaeon
GACTGTAGAGCAGGGAGAGACTCACGTAATACTCGGCCCAAATGGTGCAGGGAAGTCGTCACTTCTGTACACCATAATTGGCCATCCCAAGTATCGCGTTACTCGTGGACAGATACTTCTTGAGGGACAGGACATAACAGGACTTCCAGCACATGAGCGCATCAGACTTGGACTAAGTCTAATGCATCAGATTGTTCCAACATTACGTACGATACATGCGAGAGACCTAGTCAAGACAATAGAGGAGAAGTTTGGTCATTGCAAACTTGCTGAAGATGTGTATAAGCTACTTGAGGTTGAGCCACTTCTTGAGAGACCTCTCTTTCAGGGATTGAGTGGAGGAGAGCGCAAGAGATTAGAACTATATCTCTCGGTCCTGACCTGTCCAAGACTTCTGATGCTTGACGAACCTGATAGTGGAGTAGATGTTGATAGTCTTGACAAGATTGCATCAGTCATAAACTACTTGACGAGTAACGGTGTCACAATTCTTCTCGTAACACATAGGGGAGACATTGTCGAGAGAATAAGTAGGCTAGACAAGGTGCACGTAATGTGCAGTGGCAGGATTGTCCAGACGGGAGATGTGAAACTTGCGAGAGAGGTGCTTAAGAAAGGATTTAGAGAGACCTGCAGATGAGCGAGGACACAATCCTGAAGCTTGCGGAAGAGAGACTGAGAAAAGAAAGTGATGCAGTACTGAGTCGCTATATTGCTAGGCTGAGATTGAGGGAAGGAGAGACCGTAAGTCAGGAAGAGGTTGTGAGACTAGAGAAGCACTGTGGTGTTGCTGTTCAGGTAGACATGAACGTGTTCAGAACAAAACTTAGCGAAGACTATGCTAAACTCGGTCTTACGGTTCTGCCACTTAGAGAAGCTGTGAGATCTGTCGAGAACATCAGGAAGGTGTGCTGGTCACTTGTTAGACCTGACGAGAACTTGTATACTGCACTTGTTGCAAGATATGGAACCTACACAGGTTACGCAATCTACGTTCCACCTGACGTCAAGATCGAGACTCCTCTATACACATGCATGCTAGTTCAGTCTAGCTCAACTGTTCAGCTTGTGCACAATGTTGTATATCTCTCGCGTGGAGCAGAGCTGAGACTCTTGACGGGCTGTCTTACAACTCCAAAAACGCGAGACTCTGCTCATATTAGTGTAACAGAGATCTACCTTGAGGAAGGGGCGAGACTCTACTTGACGATGATTCATTCCTGGAACGAGACTAGTGAGATAAGGTCGGTCACGAAGATTATTGCAGAGCCTCGTTCACAATTAATCTCGTACTATGTATGCCATTCACCGGTAAGCGAGCTAGACATGTCTACGAGCGTCATACTTCAGGATAGCGCAAAGGCCGATCTCATAACTACAGTAATAGGTAGAGGAAAAGGACACTACAACTATAGCACAGAGGCAGTGCTGGCTGGCACAACAGCTGGAAGTACACTAACTTCTAGAATAGTCACGAGAGACTACTCGAGAGTTAGGACCGTGTCAAGAATTGTTGGTAAGGGATCTCAAGCAAGAGGTCATGTTGAATGTCTTGGTCTTGTCTTAAGTCCAGGATCGACTATTGTGTCTGTTCCTGAACTCGAGGCACAGCGTGATGATGTTGAGCTTAGTCATGAGGCAGCAATTGGACGTATATCAGAGGATGAGCTGACCTACCTGATGACTAAGGGATTGTCAGAGGATGAGGCTAAGAACCTGATTGTCAGAGGATTCCTGAAGGTGGAGCATCCTCTGCTTCCACCTGCACTTAAGAGTATTGTCGATCGTGTAATGAGTGAACTTCTTAGAAGAGCACTGTAGTAGAGGAAAAACTATTTTAATAGCTCACTCAAGGCACTGCAGAGCATGTCGTACGTATATGTGTACGAGCTGCCTGAGCGACCTAGGCCAGGAGAGGTCATAGAGTTGCCAAACGGAATGAAGGTGAGGGTAAGACACGTTGGCATACCTTGGCTTGCACCACCAAAGAAGGTCTGTGTGGACGAGCTCTGTCCATGGCACGGACATCTGAAGGTCAGAGGAACAATACTTGAGGTCAAGGTTGTTAAGGTCCATCCAAAGTTCGTCGTGTGTCTACACGAGTGGCTGAAGTATGATCACAAGTACAAGAGATACGAGTGGCGTAGAAGGAAGATACATGCAAGATTACCACCATGTATTGATGTTAAGCCAGGAGACATCGTCTACATAGGCGAGACTAGACCACTAGCCAAGACAATAGCATTCGTAGTGCTAGGAACAAAGAATGACGTTGTTCCAGTTAAGCCAATTGTCAAGAGGCTTGGAGAGACGCAGGACATCAGGATCTAAGAAAGG
>JAMOMD010000149.1 GCA_027068725.1 Thermoproteales archaeon
CTTCAAACATTATCTGCATACCAAGACATATACCAAGTACTGGAACAGATCCCGCAATTTTTCTAACTTCAGGAACTTTCTCATCTATGTACTTTATAGCAGCATCAAAAGACCCAACTCCAGGCAGCACAAGAAGGTCAACATTCTTCAACTGGTTAGAATCTTCCAAAATTTCAACATCGGCACCAAGTCTCTTGAAAGCATTTACGAGACTGCCTATATTTCCCACACCATATCTCAGTATTCCCACACGCATACTCATATCTGGGCAATAGACACCACTATTTAACAGTACATTAACTAACTGTTAGATACATTACCTACCTGACAGTACACAACAACGTAAAGACTACATGCTAGACGTAACAGTACAGGAAAAAATTCGTGCACACTTCCTACAGACAGTAGAGGACTTAGAAAAAAGATTCACAATAACAATGCTACTACAGTCAATACTACCAATAGTACTTACGCTATTGACAGCACTATTCGCAGAAAAACTAATACCACTTCTAGCAATTATAATACCATTAACATGTCTAACAGCTCCACTCACACTATCAAACATTTCTATAAAACCAATAACTCAGGAACAGGATATAAGCTACATATCTCCTGAGTACAAATTCTCGCCAATACACAAGCTACTACAACTAGCATCTGATGAGGAGAAATATGAAATAAAATTAAACATACTTAACTGCCTGTATAAAGGGACTTGCGCCGACCTAGAGAGTTTACTATCTAGAACACTATCAAAAAGTAGGAAAGTCGCATATCTGGAACAGTACAAGCTTAGAAGAGTCTTACAGGAACATGCTCATAGGCTTGTACATAAGCTAATTTTCACCTGTTCAATATCATTACTCGCAATTAGCATACTCGTACCACTTGTAATGTTTGCACTATGCAAGACTCTCAACGTATCGTACTTCTTAGTAAAGGAGCTCTCTGTGTTTGTTATAATACCATCCTGTGTAGGATACTTGGTAAGTATGAGGCTTATAATGAAGAAAGTTAGGAAGAGTATAGGAATAGGAGAGAAGGTGTTTATGATGGAGAGATTTTTCGAAATTATGTGTGTTGTAGGAACTGTACTAGGACTCGTGTGGGTCTGTGTGTAAGTTCCTGTTTTTACGAGCTTACTCCTCTTTCTTCTCGCCCTCTTCCTCTTTCTTCTCTTTCTCCTCCTTCTTCTCCTCTAGCTTGCTTGCTGCAATGATCTCGTCAATTCTCAGGATCATGCATGCTGCCTCTACTGCTGCCTTCAGTGCCTGTAGCTTTACTGCAAGTGGCTCAATGACGTTGATCGACACCATGTCTACTACCTTGCCACTGAACACGTCAATTCCATACTTCCAGCCGTCTGGCTCACTCTCGTGCTTCTGTCTTAGCTCTGTCAGGATGTCTACTGCGTCTAGACCTGCGTTCTCTGCTAGTGTCTTTGGTATGACCTCCATTGCGTTAGCAAATGCCTCAAGTGCGTACTGCTCTCTGCCACCAACCTTCATTGCTAGCTGTCTAGCAACCTTTGCTGCCTCCATCTCTACTGCTCCACCGCCTGGCACAATGTATGGCTCCTCAATCACGTCTGCTACAACGCTCAGAGCATCGATTAGGTTTCTCTCTGCCTCGTCTACTAGTCTCTCGAATCCTCCTCTAATCAGGATGCTGACAGCCTTCGGGTTCTTGCACTGCTCAACAAATACCATCTTCTCGTCTCCTACTCTTCTCTCCTCTACTAGTCCTGCATAGCCTAGGTCCTCTGGCTTGAGGTCCTCAATGTTTGTGACTAGTCTTCCTCCTGTTGCTCTGACTAGCTTCTCCATGTCGCTTCTCTTGACTCTTCTAACAGCAAGAATACCAGCCTTGGCCAGGTAGTACTGTGCAATGTCGTCGATGCCCTTTGTTGTGAAGACAACGTTTGCACCTACGCTCTTGAGCTTCTCAACGTACTGTCTTAAGATGTTCTCCTCTTCCTCAATGAATGCTCTTACCTGCTCTGGACTTGTGATTCTGATCTCTGCATCAATCTCAGGCTTCTCGACCTCAAGTGGACAGTCTAGTAGTGCAATCTTTGCATTAACGACTCTCTTTGGCATTGCTGCGTGGACTACCTCCTTGTCAATTATAATACCGTAGACTAGCTGCGTGTCTAGTAGGCTTCCTCCATGCTTCTTGATGATCTGGATGTTGTCGATGTCTGCTACCCACTTACCTGGCTCTCTCTCCTCAGCAATCTGGAGTACTGCCTTAGCTGCCAGCTCTGCGAAGTAGTCCTTGACTGCCTCACTGATCTTTCCGTGCATTGCTGTTGCTGCAATCTTCTTCAGCGTG
>JAMOMD010000150.1 GCA_027068725.1 Thermoproteales archaeon
TCACAACATCTACATACAGGTCAACGTACATCACGCCTCCCTTGGTTGGCTCCACGGGCGTGTTGATGTTTATGTACGCGCCCTTCAGCTTCCTGTCCTTGTCAAAGTAGGCATGGACAACGTACATCTCGCCCAGCTTGATGTACGTTATTGCAAAGTCTCCTTCCTGCTTCTCCACGCCTAGACCATCGAGAACACCTCCAGCACGAAGCTTCCTGTAGAGCAGCAACTCATCATTCTCGTACTTCAGAATCTGCGCAGGACCAATCTTCAGGACTGTCCCATCAGGCTTCACGTGTCTGATAACCATCTTGTACATTCTCGAGAACATGTAGTCAAGCAAGGCACGGCTAACCTCTGCACGTCTATCAGGCACGTACGATAGAATATGCTCCGTGTAGTCTATCACAGTTGTCTTTCTCATGAATATCTTCAGAGAGTGATGATTAATCACTGTAGGAGTGACCTCGTTCCTAATATCGTCAAGCACTCTCCTAGCTCTAGCACTTAGCACAATCTCGACAATGCACTCGCCTTCCTGAAGAACTTCGTATGGCTGAGCACTTGCTGCACGCTCTCTAAGCTGGTTAAGCCTATCAATAAGCGACTCCACCTCACTAATCAGAGTCTGCGTATCAGCATACTGTGCAGAACTTCTCCACTTAATACCGTACCCACCAAGCTTGTCTAGAAACATCATTCCCAAACTCAGAAGCTCAGCCTTCCTCTCAGGATCCTTAATGTGCCTACTTAGAAACACTCTACCACCAGGCACAAGCGATGCGTACTCGCCGTCAACACGCAGATCTGTGCTCACCAGAATCTCCTCATCATCCGTCACCGCAGTCTTCGTCACAGTCACAGGAATGCAATCTCCCTCTCTGTACAGTGGTGCTGAGAGTGTTGGAAGTACTCCCTCAACCCCCTGACCAAGATCAAACACGACTCTATTACTCTCCACACGCTTCACCACTGCCTTTATGATAGCGTGCAGCGGCACCTTGCATCTCCACACGAAGATCTCATCACACAGCTCATAGAGGTCACTGAGCACCTTGTCAACAGCCCAGCACTTGCCAATTAGTGTAAGTGCACCACGAGTCTTCTCCGAGTCCTTCACAGTCACGTCAGGAGGAGCGTAGGATGGGTTCTCGATCCTGAATCTGCTAACTATGACGTCTGATGGCTGAACAATCGTGTACCCCTTATCCAGCAGCAGTTTAGTGAGTGCTGTAGCATAGATGCCACGTATCCTTACTCTGCAAGTCATCTCAAGCTCCGCTTATGGTTAAGTCACGATCTTTAAACTCGTATTATCTTGACTCCCAGTCTAGCAAGCTCGTCGATGCAGTTTCTGGTAAGGTCAATTCCCTGTCCAGGTCTCGTATCAAAGACCAGAACCTCAGCACGCTCGCGCTGAAGAGCCTCAACAAGTCTCACAACATCCTCAACAGGATCATCTAGCAGCGGTATGTTCGCCTTACCGTCCGTGACGAGCACTATCCTGACCTTTCCAGTCCTTACCCTGTACCTCCACTGTCTAGCAAGTAAGAGCGCGAGATAGAGCGCATGTGCAAGAGGAGTAGCACCACCAGAAGGAAGCTCGCGAAGTTGCTTAAACACGTCCTCGTAAGTCCTCGTTGGCCATGCTAGAACCATCGCACTTCTCCCTCTTGCAATAATGACAGCCACAGAGGAACGCTCAATGTACGAGCGCTTAACAAGCTCCTGAAGAACGCCCTTAGCAACAGCTATTCTCCTCTGGAAATTCATGCTTCCACTAGCATCAAGCACTAGAACATTCAAGACAGGCGCTCTCACACTCTTAACAGAAACACGAAGCGCCTCAGGTAAGATAGGTGGGCCTAGCCTTCTGAACATCAGGACGTGAGTCCTGACAGTCTCCACAAGATCAACTCGATGCACATCTGTGTCAAGATTCCTGACAGGGATAGAGAAGAGCTTCGCACCAGGCCTATGCCCACCCCAGGCTCTGGCTCTCGCAGATCTGGAAGCACAGACTTCTGAGATCTCTCTATCACGAACAAGTGCACGCAATGACGATGAGCTCACATGCACAGGCACTGGCTCAATCCTAGCCTCTCCACCAGCAGAATCGTGACTCGCACCTGCAGCACCTTCCTTACCAGCTCCTCTAGAAAGCTCCTTACCAGACAACTTTCTCTTACTATCCTTCTCTTGGTCACTTACCCTACGCCTAGACTCTTCTCTAGAGCTCTCTCGAAAGGGTGCGACTCCTGAAATGGACGTGACTTCAATCTATGTGGCAAAGTCAGCTCCATAGCCTTCTTGAGGTCGTCAAGTGTCACTCTTGT
>JAMOMD010000151.1 GCA_027068725.1 Thermoproteales archaeon
AAGCTACGTAAATACTATCGACATGTTAAGGAAGGAAAAGCCACACTACATAGTTAAGGACAAGTTTCTAAACATAGAACTAATAGAAGTCCCTGTAAGCGATATAAAGATACATTACAAACCTGAAGAGAGAGCACAAGAAATATATCAAAACCCACAGGATAAACTTGAGGAACTAGCCAGAGAGTTTATATCGATTCTAAAGGATAGTGGAATACCGCTCCAGTACATAGGTATCACAGGTTCACTTCTACTAAAGATACACAACATTACGATATCCGACATCGATGTTCTAGTATATTCGAGGAAATATAGCACACAGGCCTTGGACGTAATAGAGGAGGAGTTTAATAAAAGAACTATAGACATACCTAGACAATTTCTAGAAGAGTGGGTTAAGGAAATTGTGAGAACATATCCATGCCTTGACTATAATATTGCAGCAAGGATAATAATGAGGAGAAAACATAGGGTCGTGTACAGGAATAGAGTATTTTCTATAAATTTTGTTCGTGTAGAAGAGGAAGTTAAAGAAAAGTATGGTGACTATATTTACAGGAGTGTAAGACCTGTAAGAGTGAAAGCACGTGTTGTCGATTCCTCTGAGAGTATTTTTCTACCAGGTGTGTACTACGTAGAAGATGTAAAACCGATAGATGACTTATGTGTCCCTAAGATTACGCAAGTTGTAACTTTCGAAGGTCTCTACTCAGGAATTGCTAAGGAAGGTGAAGAAGTCGTGGTTTATGGCATGTTAGAGGAAGTAGTATCGGTACACACAGGCGAGACCTATTACAGGATTGTCATTGGCTCTGCTAGTCTAAAATCCATGGACTATATACTGCCATTGAATATTATTGATTAAGAAATGTTACTCACTACCAGAGCTCGATGAGCTTGACTTTTTCTTAGTAGTTGTTTTCTTCTTTGTTGTAGTTGTCTTAGCAGCCTCTTCCACAGCCTTTGTAGTTTCTGCAAGTTTTGCAGCTTCAGGAACTTCTGTCCTTATTTTCAGTCCATACTTCTTAGATACAACCATTAGTTTTGATAAGAATGCAAGCATCTGTATTTCCTCGTCACATCCTTCTGTTAGCCTATAATCAATGTCTGCAATTAGTTCCATTAGTTCTGTCTTTCCTTCATCAGGTATCTCTATTGTTCCTCTGAGCAGTTCTCTCTGGAATATCTTTAGTATGTCTTTGCCGCTTGCACCATATTCATACATTACCTGTCTCAGCTTATCTCTTGCCTTAGTGAAGTTTCCTGAAGCTGCAGCAGCAACTATGTCGAGTATCTCCTTAGGCTCTACATGACCAACAGTTCTGTAGACTACTTCTGCAGTGACTTTCTTTGAAAGTGCTGATGCTGCCTGTAGTATGTTTATTGCTTTTCTCATATCTCCCTGCGAGATATCCCAGATAGCTTCAAGACCGTCAGGAGTTACTTCAACTCCCTCAGCTTGTGCAATCTCTTTTAGTCTATTTAATGCAACATCTTTTGGAAGTGGTGAGAATCTAAACATTGCACATCTTGACTGTATTGGATCAATTATTCTCGAGACGTAGTTAGCAATTAGTATGAATCTTGTATTTGAGGCATACATCTCCATGAGTCTTCTAAGTGCTTGCTGTGCATCACTTGTCATGTTGTCTGCCTCGTCAAGTATGACTAGCTTGAAGGGGGCCTTGCCCATTGGTGCTGTTCTAGCGAATTCTTTGACTCGTTCTCTGATTACGGTGATTCCTCTTTCGTCGCTTGCGTTTAGTTCTAGGACGTTTTCTCTCCAATGTTCACCATACAACTCATAAGCAATAGCAAGAGCCATCGTAGTCTTACCAACACCAGGAGGACCATAGAACAACATATGAGGCAGGTTCCCCGTCTTGAGGAACTCCTTTATCCTCTTCTTGACCTCGTCCTGATCTATAATATCGTCAATTCGCTTAGGACGATACTTCTCAACCCATAGCAGGTGCTCAATGGACATCGCATCATGCTCGGTTAAGCAAGTAATAAGCCTTTCATGAAGTATCAGTCCGGGCCAGGAGAGGCATCATCTAGCATCAGCGATGTAGCGATCATCACCAACAGTAAAATAATGAATTCTTAGTCAGCAGAGGCCGCTTTCCTCACAGGTCGGTTCCCGTAGTGTCATCACGCTAGTATTCTGAACTGGACACTGGTTATTTTCTTGTCCGTAAGTTCAACAATCACGTACCTTCCCCATGCTAGTGGTCCAGGATTTATGGCAACAGTCTTCCCAAGCATCTCCATTCCAGATGCCTCATGTATGTGCCCATGTAGACTCATGTGAGGTATGTAGCTCT
>JAMOMD010000152.1 GCA_027068725.1 Thermoproteales archaeon
GACAAGCTGTGTCAAGTAGTGTTCGACTCGTCTATGTTCTTCAGGTCTTAGACGTAGGTCAGGTATTAGACATCTGAGTATTGAGAATGCATGTGGTGCTTTACTGTACAGGAATGATATGAGGCGAGGACCAACTACTGCAAGTCCAAGACCGTGTGCTATGTCTGGTCTTAGTCCACTTATTGCATGTTCTACAGCATGGACAAGGTGTGTCCTCGAGTTATCTATGCATATTCCACCAAGTAGTGCAGCATACATGAGCCAGTATCTTGCCTCGATATCATGTGGATCAAATACTGCTCTCGCAATGTGCTGTACGATTAGTCTTAGACCAGTCTCTGCTAGTGTTCTAGTGAATGGTGATGTGAAGACTGAGCTAGAAGCTTCAAGACAGTGGTAGAATGCATCAATGGATGTGTATATTGTCTGATCTCTTGGCAGGGTCGTGGTGAACTTCGGATCGTCTATGGACAGGCTCGGGTAAGCGTATTCACTCACGACTGCGCGCTTTATGCAGGTTGACTCATCTGTCAGGACTGCGTATCTGTCAGCTTCAGTTCCTGAGCCATGTGTAAGATTAATTGCTACAAGATTCACTTTTCCACGCGCAGTTGCTCTTCCCCAGAATAGGTCACTAATAGTACAACCTGTTGCAAGTGCAAGAGCCACATTCTTTGCAACATCTATTACCGATCCTCCACCAATGGCAATGATCACGTCAGGATTAGCCCTTCTAGCATGCTCAAGACACTCCTCCGCTATGCTAAGTGAGGGATTTGTTGAGACTCTGTCAAAAACATCGAAAGTAATTCCCTGCTCCTCAAGTACCTTAGCTACGACATCGTAAGCGCCAGAGACTTTTGCAGATCTTCTACCTGTCACTAGGAATGCTCGCCTTGGAGCAGTGCTCCTGATGTAGGATTCGAGTGCGCTGCGACATATGTCGACTCCAAATGCAATATCATTCCTGTACCTGACGTTGAACGACTCTAGAGTCATGGCATGCATCTAGCTCAAGGATGTGTAGTAGACACTTATCAAAGTCTACCATCACTACACTACCCGTCGTGAGTTGTCCCAGCACTTCAGGACTAATCTGTATGAGTGGGATATCACAGATCGCACATGCTGTCACGCTAAGTATGTCAGGTTCAACACACATCAAAACTGCGGGGTTCGTGCCAAGCTTTCTTGCTCTATATAGGACGTAGGGTCCAACAGTTGAACCTACGGACTTCGGATACGCAAGTGCTCTTGCTCTAACAGTCAGATACTCCGAGCCGCATCTCAGAGTACCGTTCTCCGGAATTAAGTCTCCTAGGAAACTTATAGGTTTACAACACTTAACAACTTCACATACGATAGGACGCACATTGTCAGGTACGTAGATCCTCCGGAAGCTTACAGTCTGGAACATGTTCAACAAGCACATTCTCGACATGTCTAAACATATCAACACTAAGCACAGGTCTACCAAGCCAAATCTCGTCAGCTGCAAGAGCTTGGAAGATGAGAACTATTAGACCATCAACGATAATTGCGCCACACCTGTAAGCATCGTTCAGAAGCTTGGTAAGCCTAGGACGATACACCATGTCTAGCACTGCCTGACCTTTCCTGAACACGTTCTCTGGAAGAGGAGAATCCCAGCTCTGAGTACCAACAGGAGTACAATTTATCACAACATCGCATACACGTGCAAGCTCTGCTCTTCTATCCCAATCCTCAACTCGGACATTGATCCCATAATTCTCGAAATGTCTCTTCAGTTCAAGTGCTCTCTCAAGTGTTCTATTGCACACGTATATTGCTGATGCCCCCATGATATGTGCAGCATATACGGCAGCTCTTGCGGCACCACCAGCACCGAGAATAAGCACAGTTCTTCCACTTAGATCTACGTTCCTAAGCTTGAATGCCTCAACTATGCCTCTGACGTCTGTATTGTAACCAATGACCTTGTCTTCAGTAATCAATATCGTGTTAACTGCACCGACAGTTCTAGCGACATCATCCTGATCTGTCAAGTACGTGAGTATCCTCGTCTTGTATGGTATTGTCACGTTCAACCCCCTATATGTTGCTAACACTTTCCTGATCTCGCTATCGAACACCTCTTCAGGAATATCGACAATCTCGTAGCTTGCGTCTACGCCAAGTAGCTTGAAGACTGTGTTATGTATAAGAGGTGATAGAGAGTACGCAATCTTGTGTCCAAGTAATCCAAATTTCACACTACTCAACGCATTTGAGCCCCTCTTCAACATTTTGTGCACTATCTAGGCAGGACACAAGCCTAGTCATGAGATCTAGGACACTTTT
>JAMOMD010000153.1 GCA_027068725.1 Thermoproteales archaeon
CAGATAGCTTGTTCTGCCTAGCGCAGATCTCTACAGTCATGTATAGCATGTTTACACCATGTTTTCGTAAAATATTCAACATCTCAAGTACACCTCCAAACCTTATATTATCTACATTGTAATAGTATTTGTTAATGATATCGATGTAATCTCTAAGCTCCGAATTGTTTAGCAATCTGCCTATATCTATCTTACCTTTCATAAGGTAACAGATAGAGCCATGCTTGCCACCTACTAGAGCTATGTTATTATTGAAAAGGTACATCAGTAGTCTTACTGTAGCATTAGCAAGCACATGAACTGCCTTATCTATACAGCTAGAGCAGAATAGAGTTCTCACATAATTTCTATCATCGCCATTAAGTACGAAAATGACCTCATAGTGCATGCCTGTCCTGAGCTTGCCATATACTTTCAGCGTGCCGTTATTATAAACATCGTAATACATTGCTTCAAGATTTCTATATTCTCTACTCATAGAGCTTATGACCTTGGTAACAAAACTGGGAATTTTTCTAGACGAATTGATTTGTATCTTGAAGTTCTTGTAGTGTAGGTACTCTAGTATTCCTAGCGTGTTTGCATGAGTAAACTTTGCAATCATAACGTTTCCAGTTGCATTGATACTGAACCTTACTCTCGTACCATTATTAATAAGTACTAAGCTACAGTTGCAGTAACTAGTACTGCTGAGGAAATTCCAAGAATTACTATTCTCGAGAATGTTGCGTAACTGAATCCAGAGAGCGGTCTTATTTATATTCACGTGTGTCCAGTGTACTTCAACTAGGGCAATAGTTGCTATAATTAGTACGATTATTGTGGTAATTACAAGTGCGATTCTTCTGGTATGTAATTTCATAAGCTTATGCTAGTTATGACGCTTAAATAGATGGTCTCTCTTTGCTGACTATGCTTAAAATCGCTATGCTTAAAATCGTCGGTGTATGAGTAGTGATGTTGTTGTTTTTGAGGGTGTGTGTAAGTGGTTTGGTAATGTAAAAGTTCTTGATGGTATTAGTCTTCGTGTTAGGGAGGGTGAGCGTGTTGTTATTGTTGGTCCTAATGGTGCTGGTAAGACAACATTACTGAGAGTGATGCTTGGTCTTCTGAGACCGGATAGTGGTCGTGTCTATGTGCGTTATAGAGATCCTAGAGATGTTGGTTATGTACCGCAGGTACCTGTTGCTTTTCCATTTCATACGGCGTTCAGTATTGTGTACTATGCTCTTCGTTTTGCAGGTTACGATTCTAACGAATCTAAGAGGAGAGCATTAGAGTGGCTTGAGAAGTTCAGAATTAATCCGAGAGCCGTATGTATGAACATGTCGGGAGGTGAGAGAAAACTTGTTCTATTAGCTGCTGCACTTGCAAGAGAACCTAAATTACTAATTCTTGATGAACCAACTAACATGCTTGATCTTGCAAGAACTAGACTTGTGTGGAATGTATTGAATGAATTTAAGGGAACTGTGATAATAGTTACGCATAATCTTGATGAAGTTAAGCTTGGTAATAGAGTATTGTTTATGAAACGTGGAAAAGTAGTATTTGAAGGAAGTTACGAAGAATTTGCAAGGTATGTGTCAGGTCATGGTTATGTAATTGAAGCATGGACAGAAAGTGGTTATAGGACAATTCTTGTCGGTAATTTAGACGAAGCACAGAGAGTACTTAGAGAGTTAGGAAATGTCTATGAGGCACGTGTCAGGAGAATAGTTCCTGAAGATATAGAACAACTTGTAGGTAGTTAATATGAGACTGATAGATCATATTCGTAGACTAGCATTATTTGTAAGATTTGAATTTGGAGCAACATTCTCGTATCTTATAGCTTTCATAATTCACATAGTTGTGATTCCAGTAACAATAGCAGTTTTGACATATCTACTTCTTGGACTAACAGGTTTTGCAAAGGCTAGCTCAATTGCAATATACATGTTTTTGATAACTGTTCTAGCATCTGTAATACCTCTAGATGCTCAGCTAGTAGCCTCAAAAATAATGCCGGACATGAAAGACTTCTTAAAGACAGTGTATGGAGACATTAGGATAGTTATACCAGGTACAGTGCTCACCACTGTACCATATATTATCCCGATGTTAGCAATAGCAATCATATTGTTGAAAAATCTCTGGATAATAATTCCAACAATTGTAGCTTACCTATTCACCTCGAGTCTAGGCACGTTAATTGGAGTACTAACACGAGAGCCGTTTAAAGCAATGACAGTATCAAACCTTGTCTATCTATCACTTATAATGGGCGCACCGGTCTATCTCTATACAAACAACAT